>NZ_JBFAKH010000010.1:0-149308 GCF_040655635.1 Streptomyces sp. NPDC050388 | reverse complement strand
TCGAGGATCCGGCCCGCCCGGAGCAGGATCTCGTCCCTGCGACCCGAGGGGGCCAGACTGATCCAGCGCTGCACATGCTCTCCGCGGATGACCACTCCCCCGGCCCGGTCCCGGTACACGGTGTGCCGACGCCAGAGCATGTCTGCCAACTGCGCTGCGGTTTCTCTCAGTTGGGCGCTCAAGACCCGTCCCCCAGAGCCGTACGGTCAATCGAACGGGAATCGTACTCCAGCGTCTCTGTTTGACTCGGGGCGGCCCCGGGTGGGGGATGCGGCCCGTGGAGGCAGGAGAACACGGAGCGGCGCCGAGGCCTCGTCGGGCTGGCAGGGCCCCGGGCGGGTGGCCGTGTTCGCGGCCGGAGGCGGTCGGGGCGAGAACCGCGTGCCCGACGAAACCGGCGCCCACGACCGGCATCTGCAGCCCGTGGTCCCGCCCGCCAGGCCGCAGGCTTGCGCACGGTCCCCGGGGTTGATCACCATCGCGATCCGGGCAGTCTTCCGAAGGAGGCATGGAACCAGCCGGTCCATGTGACTGACGGAGCTTGAGGATCATCAGTGGCGGACAGCGGAGAACCACAAGTGCCCGGCCGACTGACGGTCGTCTCCACCTCGATCGACGGCATCCGGGTGCTCACCGTGGTCGGTGACATCGACCACGACACCGCCGGGCCCCTCCGCCAGGCGCTGGACCCCTCACGCCTTGGGTCCGTTCCGTGCGCCGTGGTCGACCTGGGCCGGGTTCCCTTCATGGACTCCACCGGCATCAACATCCTCATCACCGCCCGGCAGGCTCTCACCCAGGCCGGCGGCTGGCTGCGCCTGGCAGGCGTCCAGGACACCGTCATGCGCACCCTGCGCCTCGTGCAGCTCGACACCGTCATCGACTGCTACCCCACCCTGCGTCAGGCCCTCCACCCCTGACACCGGCAACCGCACCACGAGCGCGACCCGCCAGTCCCAGCGGTCCAGGCGCGGCCACGGCCGGGCCCGGGGCCGGGACTTCGGCCCATGGTCCGGCTTGCCGGGGTTGCCGCCGGACCCCTCGGCAGGCGTTCGGTCGCCGGGGCGCGGGGTCGTACAGCGCCCCGGCGCCGGCACCGCACTGTCCCGGATCGTCGATGCGGCGCTCAGCTTCAGAGCGCGCATCGTGCCGGCCCGTCCGGTGAAGAGCACCGCGGCACCGGCACCAAGAACTTCCACCACCATGCCGTCGGCGACCTGACCCTCGCGTTCGAGGGGTTGGAAATGGCGGCCGAGCCCGGCCTCACCCTCACCATCTACACCGCCGAACCCGGCTCACCCTCCGAAGAGGGCCTGCGCCTGCTCGCCTCGTGGGCCGCACGCGGGACGAGGTCACCGTGGGGCGCCGGCCCGACGGGGTCGCCGCGCGGGCCAGGTCGTAGAGGTGGGGGCGCTCGGCCTCGTCGAGCTGCAGTGCGTGCGCGAGACCTTCGAGAACCGAGTCGGAGGCTCCGCTGAGGTTCCCGCGCTCCAGCCGGACGTAGGAGTCCACGCTCATGTCCGCCAGCAGGGCGACCTCTTCACGGCGCAGGTCCGCGACGCGGCGGTTGCCGCCGTGGACCGGCAGCCCGGCCTGCTCCGGGATGATCCGGGCCCACCGGGTGCGCCGGAACTCACGCACCTCGCCGGCCAGGTTCTCCTTGTCACTGTCGGCCATGGTCGGATTCCGGGAGCTCGGTGCGCGACGCGTCGACGGAAAGGCCCTCGGACCGGTCGGCGTAGAACGTGAGGTGGGTGAGGGCTGCGGTGGGGGCGGGGCTCCGGCTCTGGGGCCGGGCGTTCGACATGGTCACGGACGAATGCGGCGACGGCCGCTCCGCCGGTCAACGTTGCGCTCTCATCACCGCACATTCGTTTGATCCGGAGCAGTGGGGCTACCCGGTGGTGTTCGCCGGTGGCGGCCGCGTCCGTGGCTCTCGTCGGATGCGGCCGCCGGGCCGGGGTGATGGACCAGGGACAGATGAGGGAGCTGGTCGGGGTGAGTGCGGTGGCAGCGCAGGGCGGGGGCGGGGGAGGTTCCAGTGGCCTGTACGACGTACTGGAGCTGGTTCTCGACCGAGGGTTGGTGATCGACGCGTTCGTGCGGGTCTCCCTGGTCGGCATCGAAATCCTGAAGATCGATGTGCGGGTCGTGGTGGCGAGCGTGGACACCTACCTGCGGTTCGCCGAGGCCTGCAACCGCCTGGACCTGGAGGCAGGGCCGCGCAAGCCGGCCGGACTGCCGGAGATCGTCGGCGGCCGGCTCACCGGCTCCGGCAGTCAAGCCAAGGCGAAGGGAGCCCTGTCCGGCGCCGCGGAGGCCATCGCCGATGCCTTCCAGCAGGCGCGCGACGAGGGCCGCGAGAGGGAAACCGCACGGCCGCGTCACCGCCGGGATGAGGAACGGTGAGCACCTACGTCTACGGCGTCATCCACAGCCCACCCCCCGTTGCCTGAGCACACGGCCGTCACCGGCGAGCCGCCACGCCCGCTGCGCATCCTCGGGGAAGGCGGCCTGGCCGCCGTCGTCAGCAGGCCACGCCGCTTGGGGCGTGCACGCTTCGCGTCGTAGCCGTGACGTTGGTGGAGACGCTCTTCACAAGGGTGCTGAACCATCCACCCGTCACCCGTGACACTCCGGTTTCATGTCGCGCTGTACGGGGTGACCCCGGGCGGGGTCAGGCGCCTGCACTCCGGGGGGAGGCTCGCGGGCGCCAACATGCAGGGGCAGACCCGGTCGCCCCCCCGTGGCGGGTCTGCCCCTGCTCGAAAGGCCGACCCGGGCGCCCCACACGTGACGGGGCGCCCGGATGCAGGCGTCCGCACTCCTGGCACGTGAGCAAGACGTCACTCTCCGTCCTCGCCCGGTCGAACTGGTGGGCGGGGCCCTGATAGCCTGCTGCGATCTTGGAAATGGGACCCCGCCGGTGTGCGTCGGCGGTCCGGCTACCGCGCGATCGCTGCCCTTGACCGGGCGGTATCTCATCGCGCGAACGAGAGGAACCCCGGTGCCCGACCTGGCAGGGTCCGGTCCGGGCAGTCCACTTGGAGGGTGTTCGGCGTGCTGTTGGCGGCTCGGTACCAGCTCGAGGAGCTTCTCGGCCGAGGGGGGATGGGAGAGGTCTGGCGCGCGCGAGACGAGGTCCTTGGCCGTCCGGTCGCGGTCAAGCTGCTCCTGGCCGGCAGCATCGACCCGTCGGCGGCGGCCCGCTTCCGGCAGGAGGCGCAGACCACCGCTCGCCTGAACCACCCCAACATCGTCGCCATCTACGACTTCGGCCAGGCCGACGACCGTCTGTACCTGGTCATGGAAATCGTCCAGGGGCACAGCCTGGCCGACCGGCTGGCCTCAGCAGGAGCGCTCACACCGCGCGAGGTGGCCGCCATCGGCAGCCAGACCGCCTCAGGCCTGGCCGCCGCACACCGGCAGAACGTCATCCACCGCGACATCAAGCCCGCGAACCTCCTGCTCGCCCCCGACGGCACGGTCAAGGTGGTGGACTTCGGTATCGCCCGCCTCGCCGACGACACGGCGGCCGGGCTCACCAGCGCAGGCATGATCGTGGGCTCCGTCTCCTACCTCGCCCCGGAACGAGCCCTCGGAAAGGACGCCGGCCCGGCCTCCGACATGTACGCGCTCGGCTGCGTCCTGTACGAGCTCCTGGTGGGTTACCCGCCCTTCCGCGCGGACACCCCGACCGCGCTGCTCTACCAGCACGTCCAGGAGCTGCCCGCACCGCCGCGCAGCATGGGCGTGGAGCTTGCGCCGGAGCTCGAACAACTCCTCCTGGCGCTGCTCGCCAAGGAACCGGAAGCGCGCCCCGACGCCGAACAGGTCGCGGACTGGCTGTCTGCTCCGGGAAGGTCGAGCGCGGCCGCGACGGCACAGCCCGCACCACCGTCGTCCTCACGACCGGCCTCCGTGGTGGGACGCACGGCCGTGCTGCCGGCTCCTGCCGCACGACGATCCCGCAGGCGTGACTCCCGGTCGCGCACGGTCGCCCTCTCGGGACTCGCAGCGGCCGCCCTCGCGACCGCGGGATACCTCCTCTTCCAGCCGGACTCCGCACAGGTGGCCGCTGCCGACCCCCCTGCCACGACCCGGGGAGCAACCCCGTCCACCACCGACCCCGCTTCCTCGTCGCCCGCTGCTTCAGCTGCTTCTCCTCCGCCGAGCCCGTCCGCTGCCTCGGACGTTGCCGTCGACACACCCGCAGTGTTGTCCAGCGACCCCGGGGTGCTGCTCGGCCAGGTGTCCCAGGAACTGAGCACGGCCGCCGGCGAAGGTCGGCTCGACCCGCACCTCGCCGACGATCTGGAACACAAGGTCTCCCAAGCCCAGGACAAGCTGGCTGAGGGCAGAGAGAAGGGGAAGGACAAGACCAAGGACGTACGCAAACGGGTCCGCGACATCCGGCACGAACTCGCCGACGCCGAGAAGCACCAGGAGTTCACCAGTACCCCCGAGTTCGACCGGCTCCTCGATCACCTCGCATCCGTGGTCGGGGAAACCGACTAGGCGATCAGGTCCGGGCGCGGCCCGAACGCTCTGCCGGGCGTTGTCAGGTTCGGCTCGGGCCGCGGGATGATCTTGGTGTAGTTCGGCACGGGGAGGGGCTGCGGGCGGAGAGCGGGACGGCACCGTCGTACCGGGGTTACCGGTTTCCGCCCTAGGCAATCGGTCACGCCGTGTGGCTTTATCACCGTTTCCCGGTCTCCTGCCGGGAGGTCGGGGAGCTCCTCCTGGAACGCGGCATCATGGTCTCCTGCGAGACTCCAGGCCCGGTGCGCCGCGTTCGGCCCCGCCTGCGCCGCGCAGGTGCGCCGCCGGCGGCCGCGTCCCGGCGCCACATGGCGTCCGGATGCGGTGTTCCTCAAGGGCGACGGGAAGATGCGGTACCCGTGGCGCGCGGTCGACCGGGACGGAGGCGTCCTCGGCGTTCTCGTCCGGGACCGCCGAGATACGGCCGCGGCCGGGCGCTTCTTCCGCAGGCTTCTCAAGGGCCTCGCGTACGGACCCCGCGTGTTCGTCACGGACAGGCTCCGCGGCTACGGTGCCGCCCACCGCGCGGTCATGCCGCCGGTCGAGCACCGCGGTGTGAAGTACTGGAACAACAGGGCCGAGAACAGTCATCAGCCCACGAGAGGCGGCGCGAGCGCGCCCTGAAGGGTTTTCCGCTCCAGCAAAGCGGCCCGGAGGTTCCGTGCCGCCTTCAGCCGGGTCTCCGGCCACTTCCGGCCCCGGCGCCATCTGGTCACAGTGAGTGACTGCCGCATCGAGATGACCGAACGGTTCCGCATCCGGAGGACCGTCACCAAAGCCCTCACGACCGCCTGACCAGGATGTCCCCGGCCTGGCCGAACGCACCTCCAGCACATCTCGACTCGCCTGCCGCAACAGCGGCTTGACAACACCCGCCGAGGTGCTCATCACCCACGACCTCGCCGCGGCACTCCACTGGGGAAGGACGACGACCGCATGGACGAGCTGCACCGCGCGATCTTCCAGCACCTCATGGACGACCGGTGGCACCACGGCGTCGAGAGGGCTGCGGCTACCACGCTCGTCGGCCGCTGCTACGAACGCTTCGCCGACCATGCCGCGGCGCTGGCCCGACGCGTGGTCCGCCTCGTCACCGGCGAACATGCAGACGACCTGCTCACCGACCCGCCCGCGACCACCTGACTCCGCCCCGCAACCAACTGTGACGCCCGGAGTGGCCCAATGGGCTTGATCCACTTTGACGGCCTCGGTAGACAGGCCAACGGCATCACGTCACCAGAGGCAGCGCTTCGCCGGCGCAGAACCGTGGTGGAGCGCACGGTCAGCGTGGGATCAGCGAGCCCTCTTCCAGCCCGGCTCGCGCCAGCGGGAGTTCAGCTCACACCTTCGGGCGCAGATGAGCCAGGAAACGTGCTCAACGACCTCGTGCGGGATGTCGGGCATGGCTCGATACGGGACCAACAGGGCTCCTGTGTCGAGGCGTTGGCGAGTGAGATCACCAGCGCAACGACCAGGAGCCCTGCCGCGTCACGAGCCCCGACCGCCAGCCGCCGTCACCCCTGAACCACGGGGTGAGAAGGGTTCACTGCCCGGCCTGCTGCTCAGCGTCGCGGATCACGCGCTCCGCGTATTCGATGACCGGCCGCGCCTGCCCGGCCGAGAGGCTTCCGGCCCTCTCGAAGGCCATCACCTGGTTGATGAACGCACCGAGCTGTTTCTTTCCCGCCTCGACGTTGCCGCGGCCGAACTGCGCGCTCGCGGCATCGAGCTTCGCGTTCAGCGCCTGCGCGTTGCCCGCGGTGACCGGCAGCTCACCGACGAGCCCCGCCAGCACCGCAACACCTTCCGACGGTGTCAGGTGCGTGAGAGTCACCCGGACGGCGTCCGCGGCAAACGAACCGGTTGAGCCGGGAGATTGCGACACCACCACCTTGGCCCAACCCGCCTTGCTGAAGTGGTGAACACCGAACGGATTCCACCGTGCCCCGTCGACGCGCTGATCGCGCACCGATTCCGCGAGTGCGGTGCTGTCGTCGGCCTCGTGGATCTGGTACACGACGTTCCTGGATCGACCGGACTACGCCGGCCACCAGGCATCAATCGCATACGCCCCTGGCGTCGGAACGTGGAATCGGAACTCCGCGGTGTCTTTCGCTGACGGGTTGGACAACAGCCGGAAGTTGAGGCCGTGGGACTGGCTGTTGTTGCCATCCACCCAGCTGCCCGAGGTGGCGAAACGCGCCTTGGCCGGGTCATTGAAGGAGTTCAGGTTGTCGACGATGATCTCGTCGCCCGGCGTGGGCGGAGTCTGCGCCTGGGGCTCGATCCGGATACCGAACTGCGCGAGGAAGTCCGGGTAGACGTCGGCGAGCGCGGTCGCGAAGTTGGAGCGGTCGGTCAGAGTCCTCCGCACGCCGTCGTAGTGCGTCTCGATCTGCACCCCGCAGATGTGGCCACCGTTCGCGCAGCCGTGCCGCGGGGTGTTGTACCCGGGATCCGCGCCCGTGAAATAGGGTTCGTCCACCTGCGGGGCGGGATCCTGCTGGCTCGGCACGGACGGATATCCCGCGTCGGCGAGGTAGGTGCCGAGCGCCGTCGGGCCGCGCAGGAGCGCCGAGAACGGCAGCGGTGACTCCTCGGAGAACGTCCGGAACGACGCGGCCTGCTCGTAGGCCGGCGCAGCGTCCAGCTCGGCGTCGGAGAGGCGCAGCGTCCAGCTCGGCGTCGGAGAGGCGCAGCGTCCAGCTCGGCGTCGGAGAGGCGCAGCGTTTCCGGGGTCAACTGGTAGCCGAGCTCCAGGCGCTGGACGGCGTGCCCGTGACCGTGGAGGTCCGTGTACCAGCCCCGGCCGAACTCGGCGAGCACGTCCGCCTTGGCGGCGTCGATGAACTTGTGGTAGTCGTGCCAGGCTTGTTCGACCGACGGGTTGCCGCAGCCGCCGCCCCGATGTCGCGGTTGGCGTCAAGGCGTGAACGGGCGAGGCGGTTGATGACGACGTGCGGGTACTTGCCCGTCTTGGCGAAGAAGGCCTGCTGGATCTGGCGGGCGAGGTCCTGCGTGTTCAGGTCGGTCTGGGTGACGGTTTTCGGCCCGCAGGTAGCGGAGGACCGGGCGGGGATGTCTTCCGGGGTCAGCGACCCCCCGTGCGGGGCGGTGAAGATGACCGGCAGGTTGCCGGCCACGTACTCGGTGTAACCGTTCTCGTCGAAGTACGAGGTGCCGGGGACGAACGCCTCCGCCTCTGTTTCCTGCCCCGCAGCGGGACTGAGACCAGCACC
Organism: Streptomyces sp. NPDC050388; assembly: GCF_040655635.1. Lineage (NCBI taxonomy): Bacteria > Bacillati > Actinomycetota > Actinomycetes > Kitasatosporales > Streptomycetaceae > Streptomyces > Streptomyces sp. NPDC050388. Next base: position 141,527 of record NZ_JBFAKH010000010.1, on the reverse strand, counting down.
TGCCAGAACGCAGGCAAGCGCCGCGACGGGAAGTGCCAGGAGCCGCCTCCACCGCGGCCTGCTTCTCATGAATCCCATCTGGGAACTTTCCTTTCTGGTTTCTGGATGAAACGACCTCGTACTCGCCTTTGCGTCATGGCCACTGTCGGGCTTTTGCGACGCCCACATATCGATCTGATTCGTGATCCGACCTTCATTGGAAGATGTACTGGCCAACCGGATCGAACGTAGGGGTCGACTGGGACGGAGGTGAGCGTAGGGGCATCCATCGTTGCCGGCTACGGCGTGAACCGAACTTGAGCATTTCTTGAGCTAGCCCTTCAGCTGGAGATCCTTGAGAGCGCCGCAGTTCGGTGGTCTTGCGTATCGGGTAACTGCCTTACATACCGGCTGAGTTACCAGATGTCCCGTCGGTCGTGACTGACCGGGAGGGGGCTGAGGAGCAGTCAGGCCAACTGGAGGACCTGCCGGCTGGAGGACCTGCTCATGGACGTGGAGCGCGTCTTCTGCCGGTGGGAGCTGCGGGCACGGGTGCATATCCGGGGGTTGCCGGCGCCGCTATCACGTATCACGCAAAAACGGCAGGCAGCTGTCCGAGTACACGGGTGACAGGGCCCCGGGGGTCGAGCAGGAACCGCGCAGAGAGTGCAGTTTGGTGTCACACACCTTGACACTCCGTCAGTGCAGTCCAATGAACAGCGGGGCGCAATCGTCCGATTGCGTCCCGCCGATCGACCCAATGGCCCGAGCCGGGTAAATTGGGGAATATTGAGGTGTCGATCCAATCGAGTTTGTTCCGTATTCACGCCCCCCTTTTTTCGTCCCCTTATGGTCATGACCCGACGTCTCGTTGGACGGGCGAAGAGAGGAACGATACGTGGCTGACCGTCTGTTTCTGCGGTACTCCACCGATAAGCAGACCAATGCCCGTCAACTCCATGCTCGTGACAGCCTGCTCAATTCCGGCTCGCCCGTGTACGAGGACCTGGCCACGTTGTCCCGCGTCTACGCGGCCAACCGATCCGGGTTCCGACGGCTGCTCGACGAAGCAGCGGTCGGCGACACCATCCGCATTGCGGAGGCCGCGCGGCTGTTCCGCTCCACCAAGGACGTCATCCGGATCCGGGGAGCCCTCCAGCGGCGCGGCCTGCATCTGCACCTCACGGTCGGCTACCCGAAGACGTGAGCGTTTGATTCATTGGTGTCCGTTTGGTGTGGGTCAGGTGTCACGCCAGTGGGGGTGGCTTCGTGGGTGAGTCGGCGGCTCACGAGGTCGATGGCGGCGATGCGGACCCGTTGGAGCGGTTGGTGCCGGATGAGTTGTGGACGCTGTTCCGGCGGGTGGTCCCGCCGACGGAGGTCATACGTCCGCAGGGCGGCGGCCGACGGCGAGCGGGTGACCGCGCATGCCTCGCAGCGATCGTCTTCGTGGCGACCTCGGGCTGCACCTGGCGGCAACTGCCCCCGGTGTTCGGCCCGGCCCGGCCCGGCCGACGGTCTACCGGCGCTTCGCCCGGTGGAGCCGGGACCGGTTCTGGGCCCGGCTCCACCGCATCCTCCTGGACCGGCTCGGCGCCCGCGGGGAGCTGGACTGGTCGCGCTGCGCCATCGACTCCGTCAGCGTGCGGGCGGTGAAGGGGGGCCGCCGACCGGACCGAATCCGACCGACTGCGCCGGCCGGAGCTCGAGTTCCTGGGCCTCAGCTGACCAGCGCCGCAGCGTGATCACCACGGCCTTGGACGCGTCAGCGTGACGCCGCGTGCGGTCGAGAATGTCCGGGAACCGACTCGATCACGTGGACCAAGTGCTCGTACGAGCGTGCGTCGGCGTCCTGCGGGCCCCGTCCGGCGCCGGGTCGGCCGGTCCGGGCAGCCCGCTGGGACCGGCTGCCGGGACCGGGCGTCCGAGGGCCGACTCGGTGTTCTCGCCGAGGAAGCCGCCCGACTGGTGCTGCCACAGCTTGGCGTAGGCGCCGTTCGCCGCGAGCAGCTCCTCGTGGGTGCCCTGCTCGACGACGCTTCCGCGGTCGAGGACGACGAGGCGGTCCATACCGGCGACGGTGCTCAGACGGTGGGCGACCACGAGGGCCGTCCGTCCGTCCATCAGCCGCCACAGGGCGTCCTGGACGAGGAGCTCGCTCTCCGAGTCCAGCGCGCTGGTCGCCTCGTCGAGCAGCAGGATCGGGGCGTCGCGCAGGACGGCCCTGGCGAGGGCGACGCGCTGGCGCTGGCCGCCCGAGAGTTTGACTCCCCGCTCCCCCACCAGAGTGGCGAAGCCGTCCGGGAGTTGGTCGGCGAACTCCGTGACGTGCGCGGCCGCGGCCGCCACGTGGACCTCCGCGTCGGTGGCGCCGGGCCGGGCGAAGGCGATGTTGTCCCGCAGGCTGCGGTGGAACATCGCGGGTTCCTGCGGGACGCAGGCGATCAGTGAGCGCAGGTCGGCCTGGCGCAGCCGGCTGATGTCCTGCCCGCCGACCAGGACGCGTCCGTCGTCGATGTCCGCCATCCGCAGCAGGAGCCGGGTGAGCGTGGTCTTGCCGCCACCTGACCTGCCGACCAGACCGACCCGCGCGCCTGCGGGCACGTCCAGGTCGAGTCCCTGGAAGATCGGCTTCGCACCCGTGTGGGCGAAGGTCACCGCCTCGAAGCAGACGCCGGTGTCCCGTGGTGCGAGCGGTTCGGGTTCCGCCGGGTCGAGCACGGTGGGCGGATCCAGCAGCAGCTCCGTGAACTGCGCGGCCTCGGTCATCGAGCTTTCCAGACGCCGGTAGATCTGGTTGAACTCGAACATGATCTGGGTCGCGTTGGAGTAGTAGGTGAAAGCGACGACGATCTCCTCCACTCCCTGGCCCGAGCCGCCGAAGGCGACGGCCACCAGCAGACCCAGCACGTTGGTCAGCACGGACATGGGGGCGATCAGGGTGTCGACGCGCAGATTGCCGTAGTCCCACGATTTCAGCGTCAGGCGCCGGGAGTCCGCGACACGGCTGCGGTGTTCGTCGGCCTCCCGCCGCTCGGCCGCGAACGCCCGGATGGTCTCCATGTTCATGAGACTGTCGGCGACGTGGCCGGAGACCCGGGCGATCGCCGCCTCACGGTCGTTGACGAGCCTCTGCCGGCGACGGATCAGCGGTGTCGCGGCCGCCACGGTCAGCACGATCATCACCAGAAGGCCCACGACGAGCATCGGTTCGTAGCTCCACAGCACCACGGCACCGAACACCAGGGGGACGAGGCTGCCCACGATCCGGTACGTCAGCGTGTCGACGAAGTCCTCGAAGCGCTTGCCGAAGCTGAGCACCCGTTTGGTCAGGGAGCCGGCGAAGTTGTCGTGGAAGAACGCGGCGTCCTTGGCGAGGAGTTCGTCCATGCCGCTCACGTACAGGTGCTCCATGCCGAGGGCGTCCACGCGGTTCAGGCAGTGCTGCCCGACCCGCCACACGGCCTCGGCGAGCAGCAGCACCGCGCCGAAGCCCAGCACGTACGGCAGCGCCGAGCCGAGGGTGAGACCGCCGTCGCCGGCGGCCTGCCCCGCCAGTTTGGCGATCAGCAGGGGGGCGACGTAGCGGATGCCGATGTTGCCCACGGCCGGCAGCAGCAGCGCGGGCAGGGCCAGCAGTCGTAGTCGCAGCAGTTCCCGGCCGTAGCGGCGCAGTGCCAGAACGACCGCGCTCCTGCCCGGCGTCGGCCCTCGCGTATCGGTTGTCCCCATCACTCTCCCGGAAGTTCGGAAGTCGGAAGTTTCCCGTCCGGGGAGGTTCTCAGTCCAGGCATTTACCGCGGACTGGCGAGAACCGGACACCACTGCGTCCGGCGTACGCAGCGGTCGTATCCGGTGGTGAGCTTGAGGTGGCCGGTGCAGCCGTCGTCGTGGTTCAGAGTTCAGCGTTCAGAGTTCGGGGCCCGGCGCACGGCGGGCTCGGCGCGGCCGGTGAGGAGCCGCGCTGCCGGGTCAGGCCCGTCACCGGGTCGGCGGCCTCCTCGCCGGAGACCCGGTGGACGGGTCGGCGGCGCCGCCGCCGAAGGGAGGGCAGCCGGTTCCTCCGGGTCAGCACGGGTCCCGCCACACCCCCAGTTCCGGCTTCTTGCGCATGGACGACAGCTTCAGCTTGCGGGACTCGGCGCAGAACTCACCGGTCGGCTCCGCGTACTCCACGTGGAAGACCGCCTTGCCCGCCTCGATGAACGGAGTGAGCTCGGCGCACTCGCCGTACTGCGCGCACTCCTCGTTGACGGCGAAGTCGAAGTCGTCCACGAGCTGCGGGATCTGCGGCAGGTCGTTCTTGAGGCCCACCGACAGACCGCGTTCGTGCGCGATGTCCGCGATCATGCGGTTGTAGCGGAGCTGGTCGGCGGCGGTGAGCGGGAACCCGGTGTCGTGGTCGTAGCCCTCCATCAGGTCCGGCTCCACCGCGTCGAAGCCCTTGTCCCGGCACATGTCGAACCGTCGCTCCATGATCGGCTTCAGTACGGGGATCCGGCGGATGTCCAGCCAGCGCTCGCCCTGCCAGCCGTTGGTCCTGCCGAGGACGGAGCGCGGGAACGCGTCCCGGTCGGGCCGGAAGTCCTCCCAGGCGCCGACGTTGATGTAGCAGATCACCTTGCGGCCGTCACGGTGGAGGCGTGCCACGTCCGCCGCGGTGTTCTCGAAGCCGTCGATGTCGTAGACGGGCACCTCGGCCGACGGGTCGGCCCTGCCGTCGAGCTGCCACTGCCAGGCGAGCCCGGGGCGCGGGCGCCAGAGCCCCCCGCCGGGGGCGGGGGAGGTTCCGGTCGGGGCCTCCGGTGAGGTGCGGGACGGTGCGGACGGCCGGGCGGCGTCCGTGTCCCCGGCGCCGTCCGGGGCGGAGCACCCGGTCAGGGCCGTGATGGCCAGCACCACCAGCGCGACCAGCACGGCCGGCACGGTCGGCGCGGCCGGCACCCCCGACGCGGGCGTGTGGGGCGGAGGCTTCCGGGTCATGCTCGTCCCTCGGTTTCGGTCACGGTCAGGGCAGGAGTCAACTCGGCCCAGGGATTGGGAAGTCCACCCGTCACGGGGCAGCAGACCCCGGCGCCGCGGTCCTGCGCGGTGCGTACGGCCAGGGGCACGAGTGCCCCTGGCACACCGTAGACGAGGTGGCAGATCCGTTCCGGTGGATGCGGTTTCGCCCGGACGGAGCGGCTGAACGCGGCGACATAGGTGGACCAGTGCCCCTCGAAGGTGACGGTCAGGTCGGCGAGGCGGACGTAGCCGGGGGCCGGGTCCACTCCGGGGTTGAGCACGACGGTCCGCGCGCCGGCCCGGCGCAGGGACCGGACCAGCCTGCGGCAGCCCGGCAGGCCCTCCGGCCCCGCGGTCACCCGGTCCAGGAAGCAGCCGTCGACCGCGTACCACTCCTGGTGCCGACGCGCGTCGGCGGTGACCGCGGAGGGGGCCCGCGCGCCGTAGTCGGTGTCGACGTAGCCGAGCAGCCGGGCGCCGGCCGTCCGCAGCGCGTCCGCGACCGCCGTGAACGCCTGGTCCGGGCCGGTCCCGGGGCCGTTCGCGGGGTTGAGCACGACGGCGTGGGTACGGTCGGCTGCCGTGATCAGCCGGTGCCAGGCACCCGGGTCCTCGGCCGGATGGACGTACAGGGGGATCAGCAGGCTCACGGCGCGCGGTCGCCTTCCGTGCCGGCGGTGTCCTCACCGGTGGCGCCCGTGCCGCCGTCCGCCCACAGCGCGGCCAGTGACTCCTCGAGGGTGTACGAGGGACGCCAGTCGAGTGCCTCGCCCGCCGCCGTGATGTCGGAGCACTGCCAGGACACCGCCGCCGAGCGGGCCGAGCCTCCCGTGGCCCCCGTGGCCCCCGTGTCCTCCTCCGTCCGTCCCTCGAAACCGGCCCGGCGGGCCAGCAGGTGTACCAGGTCGCGCACCCGGACCGCCTCACCGCCGCCGATGTTGAGGACGGACGGGAGCGGCCCGGCCGCCATGACGGCGAGCACCGCCGCACGCGCGACGTCGCGTGCGTCGACGAAGTCGCGGTACGCGGACAGGTCACCGAGCCGCAGCACCGCCCCTGCCCCTGTTCCCGCACCTGCCCCTGGCCCCGCCCCTGCCGACGCGCCGGCCTCGCGCAGAAGGGCGGCGACCCTGCCGGGCAGTCCGGTGGGCGGCGCACCCGGCCCCACCGGATTGCCCACCCTCAGCACCACCGCGTCCAGGCCGGAGGCCGTCACCACCGCCGTGCCCGCGAGTTTGGTCGCGCCGTACGGTCCGAGCGGGCGGGTCGCCGCCGTCTCCGTCACCTTGGTGCCTGGTTCCCCCGGGCCGTACTCGGCGGCCGACCCCAGGTGCACCAGGCGTGCCCGGGGAGCGGCCTGCCGCAGTGCGGCGCACAGGACGGCGGGGCCGCGGGTGTTGACCTCGGCCAGGGTGACCGCGTCCCCGGCGGTCGCGCCCGCGCAGTTGATCACGGCGTCGGGCGCCGCCTCCGCCAGGGTCTTGGCGAGCCGGTCGGGGGAGTCGGTGGCCAGGTCGATGCGCAGACCCGCGCCGGCCCCCGCGGTCGAGCGGCCGGCCTCGGGCAGCTGGGTGTCCGGCAGGCCGCGCAGCTGGGCGACGACATGACGGCCCAGGTAGCCGGTGCGGCCCAGGACGAGAACGCGCACGGGTGTTCAGGCCCCCTTGAGCAACATGGACTTGCGGGTGGTGAACTCCGCGTTGGCCCGGTCGTAGTCGTCCGGGCGTCCGATGTCCAGCCAGTATCCGTCGAACTCGTAGGCGTGCGGCGGGCGCTGGGCGGCGAGGAGGTCCAGGACGAGTTCGTCGAAGCCCAGCGGGAGGCCGGGCGTGTAGCCCTCGAGCGTCGAGCGGGACAGCCCGTAGACGCCCATGGAGACGCGGTAGTCCATGCTGGGCTTCTCCGTGAAGGCGACGACCCGGCTCGCCCGGGTGGTCAGCACTCCGAAGTCTATGTGGACCTTGCGGGCGTAGGTCGCGATGGTCAGCGGGGCACCGGACGCCCGGTGCCGGTTCAGGACGTCGGCGTAGTCGAGGTCGGTCAGGACGTCGCCGTTCATCACCAGGAAGGTCTCGGGCAGCCGCTCGCGCAGCGAGAGCAGGGGGCCCATGGTGCCCAGCGGGTTCTCCTCGGTGGCGTAGTCGATGTCCATGCCCCACTGGGAGCCGTCTCCGACGTAGGCGCGGATGATCTCGCCGAGGTGGCCGATGGCGATGGTGCAGTGGGTGAAGCCGGACGTGGCAAGCTGGCGCAACACGATCTCCAGGATCGCGTGCTGGTCGCCGATGGGGACGAGCGGCTTGGGGAGGGCCGTGGTGTAGGGCCGCAGCCGGACGCCCTTGCCTCCTGCCAGTATCACTGCGTGCATGGGGCTTCTCCTTCGGATCCTTCGTGTTCCCCGGGGGCGGGTCAGATGTTGTAGATGCCGGTCTTGTAGCGGGCCAGGTTGGCCGGGTCGCGGAAGAACTCCACGGTCCGGGCGAGTCCCTGCTCCAGCGTGCGGGCGGGCTTCCAGCCGGTGGCGGCGGCGAGCCGGGTGGCGTCGGCGACCAGCCGCATCACCTCGGAGTTGGCGGGCCGCAGCCGTGCCGCGTCCTCCCGTACGTCGAGGGCGCTGTCCATGACCTTGCCGATCAGCGCGACGAGGTCGCCGACCGAGATCTCCCCGCCGGTCCCGGCGTTGAAGGTCCGGCCCACGACCTGCTCGGCGGGTGCGGTGCCGACGGCGAGGAAGGCCTGCGCCGTGTCCTCGACGTAGGTGAAGTCCCGCGTGGGCCGCAGGTCGCCGAGGGTGATGGTGCGTTCCCCCGCCGCGACCTGGCCGATGACGGTGGGGATCACCGCGCGCATCGACTGACGCGGCCCGAAGGTGTTGAACGGCCGCAGCGTCACCACCGGCGTGTCGAAGCTCGCGTGGTAGCTGTCGGCCAGCCGGTCCCCGCCCGCCTTCGAAGCGGCGTACGGGGACTGGGTGTTGATGGGGTGGTCCTCGGTGATCGGCACGGTCCGCGCGGTCCCGTAGGTCTCGCTCGTGGAGGTGTGCACCAGCCTCGGCGTGCCCAACTGGCGTACCGCTTCGAGCACGTTGAGGGTGCCGGTGACGTTGGTGTCCACGTAACTGTGCGGCGCCCGGTACGAGTACGGGATCGCGATGAGCGCGGCCAGGTGGTAGGCGCTGTCGGCCCCCTCGAGCAGGCCGCGCACAGATCCGGGGTCCCGGACGTCGCCGAGGACGATCTCCACCTGGTCCAGGACGTCCGGGGACAGGGTCTCCAGCCATCCGTGGGAGGAGAAGGAGTTGTACTGGGCCATGGCCCGGACGCGGTACCCGGCGGCGACGAGCGCTTCGGTGAGGTGGGAGCCGATGAAGCCTTCGGCCCCGGTGACGGCGGCGAGCGGTGCGGAGGTCAACGCAGGTGTCCTTCCGGTTGCTTGGACGGGTGAGGTGCGACGGTGCGGTAGGGGTCGCGGATGGTGGTGTCGTGCGCGCGGACGGTCAGGCGTGCACCGCCGGCCGGCCGAGCAGCCGCAGCGCGCACACCGACAGGCACAGGGCCGCGGCGGCGCAGCACAGCGGCAGGACGGCCGGCCCCGGTGGCAGGCGCAGCAGGGTGACCGGGGCGGCGCAGCCCGCGGCGGTCAGGCAGATCAGGGCGGAGGGCCAGGCGACGCCGAACGCCTGGAGCAGCAGGGCGGTCCACAGCGTCGCGGCGAGGAGCAGCAGGGCGGCGGGGTCGGCCCCGGTGAGGAGGGCCGCGGGCGTCAGCGGCAGGAGGTAGGCGAGCAGGCAGAGAGCGAGGAGGCCGGCCGACCTCAGGAGGAAGCCGGTGGGCGTCGCGGTCGCCCGCAGCGCCGCGACCGACCAGCCGCGGTAGCGGTACAGCAGCCATTCGGCCGGTCCCATGCTCACGGTCAGCACGATCACGGCGTACGGATGCCGTCGGCCCTCCAGCAGGACCAGGGACGCCGCGGCGAGGCCGAAGAGTCCGTAGGGCAGGGAGGACCACGGCGGTGGCCGGCGCGCGCCGGGGGCGGGCGGGGTGCCGAGCACGCTCCGCAGCGACCGGCCGGCGGCGGCGAGCGTGGCCACCAGCGCCAGCAGGGGCAGACCGAGCCTCAGCACGGGGCCGGGCTCCCACCACGGCAGCGGCACGGCGCCGGCGATCAGCGGTGTCAGGGCTGCCAGCAGCAGCCGTTCCCGGGCGAGGACCAGCAGCACCGAGGCGGCGGCCAGGTACAGCGACTGTGCGGCGGCGGCCAGGACGACCGGCCCGCCGTCGGCCACCACGGCCGCGGTCGCCGTGGCCAGGGCCGCTCCGAGGGCGGCCCCGGTCAGCAGGGTGCGGCCCGCCTCGTGGCGCCCCGTCGCCAGGCGCAGGTGGGCGCGGTGCCCCAGGGCCTGGCCCCAGGCCCAGGAGACGACACCGGCCGCCATGAGGGCGGGGGCGTACCGTGCCGCCTGCCCCAGCGGTGCGGCGAGCAGGTAGGCGAGGCCCGGCAGGGCGAACAGCACGCCGCGCAGCAGGCAGCGCACGGTGTCGGGACGCCAGGGGTCGGGGGCGGGGGCGAGCTCGGGGAACGTCCTGGGGACGCGCTCGTACAGGGCGGAAGCCAGGGAGAACAGGTTCGGATGGCCGTACCGCTGCCGGACGACGTCCGCGGGCAGTCCTTCCGCCTCCAGCAGCGCGGCCACCTCGTAGGGGTGAACGGCGGGGCCGATGCGGTCGGCCAGGGCGGCGGCCAGCCGGTCCACCTCCTCCCGGTCCGGGACGGGCCGCGGTAATCGCACGACGAGGGTGGGGTCGTCGGCCGGGAGGGTCCGCGCCAGCCGCAGGGCGGCGGCCGGCCGGAGGGCGAGGGTGTCCTGTTCGGCTCCGCCCGGCTCCAGTGCCATGGGGCCGCTCATACGGCCACGCTCCTTGTCGCCATGGGTGACGGGACCTGTGTGCGCTCGTCCGGGGGCGGCGCGGCACGGTCGGCCGGCCGCTGCGCGTACGTCCCCGTGCCGTCCTGTGTCCCCGCGTCCTCCTGTGTCCCCGCCTCGGCCGGATGCCGCCGGGTGCCGGACAGTTCGAGGTAGATGGCGCGGAAGGTGTCGACGGTCCGGCGCAGGGTGAACTGCTCGATCACCCGGAGCCGGGCGGCCTCCCCCATGGCCGCGCGCCGTGCGGGATCGTCGAGCAGTTCCAGCGCGGCGGCGGCCATCGCGGCCGGGTCCCGTGGCGGTACGACGAGACCCGTGTCCCCCACGGCCTCGCGGACCCCGCCGACATCGGTGGACACCGTCGCCCGCCCGCAGGACATGGCCTCGATCAGCGTGAAGGGGAAGCCCTCGCTGATGCTGGAGAGCATCACGACGTTGCCGGCGGCGTACGCGTCCCTGATGTCGTCGACGCGGCCCTCGAAGACGACGGCGTCCCCGTGCCCGAGTTCGGCGGCGAGGGCCTCGCACCGTTCCCGGTAGGCCTCCCCGCCCCGGGGTGTCCCGCCGAACAGCCGCAGCCGGACACCGGGACGTTCCGCCCTGACCAGGGCGAGGGCCCGGATGAGGGTCTCCAGGTCCTTGATCGGGTCGACGCGGCCGGCCCAGCTGAGGGTCGGCGCGTCCGGTTCGGGTCCGGCCGGCGGGAAGGCTTCCGGGTCCACCCCGTTGTAGACCGTGCGGATCGACGCCGGGTCGGCCCCGCCCTCCTCCTCCCACAGCCGGTTGTAGCGGTTGCCCGGTGTGATCAGGGCGGCCCTGCGGTAGCTCTCCTCGGCCAGCAGCCGGAAGAAGCCCAGCACGAGTGCCTTGACCGGCCAGCGGTAGGGGCCGGTGCGGTGGCCGAGGTACCGCTCACGGAGGTAGACGCCGTGCTCGGTGAGGAGCAGGGGGACACCGTGCCGTTCCAGGGCGGCCAGTCCGGGCAGGACGGCGACGCCCCCGCTGACCGCGTGGGCGACCCCGTCCCTCGGCAGGGGCGCGGCCAGCGGGCGCAGGGCGTGCTCGAGCAGTCCGGTGGCGGTGACCGCGTCGTGCAGCGTGGGGCGGGCCTCACGGACGACCAGGCCCCGGCGGTTCCACACGGCGGTCAGCACGGCGATCGCCCGGTCGCCGCGCAGGAACGGGCCGAGTGTTCCGTCGGCGGCGGCCCGCGCCATGGTGTACAGGGCCGGGGCGAACCCGCTCTCCGCGCACGGGTCGAGCAGCGCCGTCAGGAACTGCTCGTAGGCACCGGTCAGGACTTCGCGCGGACGCCGCCCGGGCGGGCGGCCCGCGGGCGGGGTCCCCCACATCGGGACGGTCAGGACGTTCGAGACGTGTGCGGGCAGGTCCCACACGACGGGTTCGCGGCCGGTGCCGGTGACGGCGAGGACGTCGAAGCCGATGTCGGGCATGCCGCGGACGAGTTGGTCGCACCAGACGCTCACACCGCCGTGACTGTGCGGGTAGGTGCCTTCGGTGAGCAGGGTGACGCGCGTCGAGCTGGGGCGTCGCGCGCCGTGGTGAACGTGCATCGGTGGGCTCCACGGCCGGGTGCGGGGTGGGGTGGGGTGGGGTACGGGGAGAGGAGCTCGCGCCGGGCCGGGCCCCGGCACCCCGTCACGCGTCGGTGACCGGGTGCCGGTGCCCCGGGTGGGCCGGTGCGCCGTTCAGCTCCGCGCGGTGTACGGGACGTGGTCCCTCACGCCGGCGGGGACCCGGGTGTCCGGGGCCGGTGCGGTGGCGAGGGTCTTCGCGTCCGGGGCCGGTCCGTCGCCGTCGGCGGCGGTGCCGTCCGGGGCAGCGCCGTCCGTGGCGGACGGCGGCAGGGTGAAGGAGAGGGCGGTCCGGCCCGTCGTCTGCGTCCAGCCGGACACCCGGCCCGCGTAGGCCTCGCCGAACGCGTCTCCCTCGATGGTGGTCCCGATGGGCGCGGTGGCGGTGACAGCCGTGCCGTCCGGCGCCTCGACGGTCACCGTGCCACCGGTGCGGTAGGCGGTGACCCGGCCTTCCCGCAGGGCGTCGGTCCAGGCGGCACGGCGCTGGAGTTCGACGCCGATGTCCTTCATCCGCAGGTTGACCACGGGGGTGTCGTCGGCGAACAGGGCCTCGTAGCCGTCGAGTACGCCGTCCAGGACCGGGTAGGCGATGCGGTCCTCGGCCAGGTTGGACTGGTGGATGAAGTGCGGCTTGGGATCGTTGGCGAGGACGTGGCCGAGCGCGATCCGGGTCTCCAGGGGGACGATGTACCCGGTGTATCCCGTCGCGGTGTCCAGCGGAGCCGGCAGGCACGTCGTGGTGGTCGGGTTGTCCTCGCAGATGCCGCTTCCGCCCTGGGCGCGGCTGGTGTAGATCCAGTTGTACTCGTCGACCTGCTCGGCTGTCCGCCCGGCGTTGAAGAAGACGTTCATCGGGTGGCGCGAGACGGTCGTGGCCGGCCCGACCCTGCGCTGCGCGGGATCCCGGGAGTTGTCCGAGGCGAGCCAGGTGATGCCGTTGTCGGCGAGGGCGGGGGCCAGGTTGGGGTTGTCGTCGGGCTGCTGTGGCAGCACCTTGAGTCCGGAGTGTTCTCCGGTCACCAACTCGTCGTTGTGCAGGGGCAGTCCGACGGTCTCTCCCCAGACGCGGTTGGTGGCGATCTCGTCGGACACGGTCGTGCGGCCGACCCACTTGGTGCTGCCGTCGGCGTTGGTGGCGCACCGCCACGGCACCACTGTCGTGTCCTGCTCGCAGCCGAGGAAGGCGTGCGTGTAGGTGTGGTTGATCCAGCGGAATCGATTCCGCTCGGCGATCAGTCCGTCCGCCAGGGGATCGGCTCCGCCGTTGCCCTGGCGGTGGTCGACGCTGCCGGCGCCGTTGTAGGCGAGGTCCAGGGTGAAGTCCTGCTCGCGCTGCCAGGAGACGGCGTGGTCCACGTCGGCGGGGAGCATGCGGATCGGATCGGGTGTGCCCTCGCCCTCCGGGCAGTCGACGTCGCCGGGGGTGCAGTTCAGCTCCGTGTCCCAGCGGTCGTCGGCGGCGAGGACGTCGTCGACGTGCACGGCGAAGTAGTTCCTGGAGGCGCCCAGGTGCACGCCGCCGGTCATCCAGTCCACGATGCCGCGGGCCAGCAGTCCGAACTGCCGCTGGTACTGGTTGTAGACGAAGGTGACGACGAGTTCCCGCCGCCCGTCGTGCCGGTACTCCCCCACCAGCGAACCCCGCCCGGTGCCGCCCGGGATCGCGGCCTCGACGTACGGAGTGAAGTCCGCGCCGGCCACGGGGGTCGACAGATAGGCGTAACTCTCGCTCACAGTAGGTGAGTTGTCCTCGAAGGGGACCTGGCCGTCCAGGTAGCCGAAGGGGCCCGCCCGGCCCGCGTCGGTCACCTCGGCCCGCACCCCGTCGATGCTGCCGGCGTAGCCGCCGTCGACCGGGTACTCCAGGCCCGCCTCCGGACGCGCGTAGGTGTAGGCGTCGACCTGCGGGATGTCGTGGGTCCGCTCGTAGGCGGCGAGCGCCGTCATCTCGGGCGAGTTCGCCGGGAACGGGTTGTCGTCGGGCAGGACCACCGCCTGGTACTTGGCGCGTGGTCGCCCGTCCACGGTGTCGGCGAGGAAGCCGGAGTCGATGACGGGGCGGTCGGACCGGGTGAGGTCCACTTCGGTGTACGGCGTGCCGGCGGTCTTCAGTTCGGCCGCGATCGCGTCCACGGCCGGGCCTCCGTCGCTGACGACCAGGACGCGCAGGTCGACGCGGGGTGAGCCGTCGGCGGCGTGCGCGGTCGCGCTCGGCACGCCCAAGGCAGCGATGAGTGCGCCCACCGTGAGCACGGCGGTGCGTGTGATCCGCTTCATGCGGTGCAGTCCCCTCCCACGGACAGGGGTGGACACCGCTCCGCCGGAGCCGACGCACCCCCGCGCGCGACGCCGGCATCCCCCTCAGAAGCCAGTCGTCGACGCATCCGTCGCGTCACATGGTGATGACTTTGTGTGCTTCTTGTGGGCTGGTTGCGAAAACTGGCGGAAAAGCGCGGGTGGCCATCAGGGGGTCGGCGGGCCGGAAGCGACAGGCGCGGTTCCCCGGCACGCGGGAGGCCGGAGCGGGCCCGCGGAAGTCCTGAGCAGGTCGAAGACGTGAACGGATCACCGGCGGGCCGAGGCGGCCCGCCGGTGGGTCTGCCGGAGGTCCGGGCCCCCCGACCGGTGCGGCGCCGGGCCGGATGCGGTCGACGACGCCGGGACCCGGCTGACCGTCAGGAGCCCGCCGGGCCCGTCAGGCGCAGAGCACCCGCGTCTCGGGTGTGTACACCGGACCGCCGCCGGCGTTCCCGGTGTCGCTGAACTCGGCGTAGTAGTACGAGTAGAAGCCGATGTTGCCGTTGCAGCCGGAGTCGGGCGCGATCTGCAGGGTCAGTGTGACGGTCCGGCTCTGCCCGGGCGGGACGGTGGTGCCGTAGTTGGCACCGAGGTCGGCGGGCCCGGTCCCCGCGCAGGGGGTGCTGCCGGCCGCGGTGGCCAGGGCGCACCCGGTGAAGTCGTACTTCAGGTCGGGGCGCTGGGTGGTGAGCCACGTGGGGTCGATCGTCTGGTACACGAACCAGATGTCGTACGTCCTGTTGTTGGTGAGGGTCATCGACAGCTGGACCGTGCCGCCGGGCGTGGTGGTGGCGGTGTCGGTGGTGAACGTCAGCTCGGCGGGCGCGGGTTCGGCCGCGGCGGCCTGGGGGGCCATGCCGAACAGGGCGAGGACGAAGGCGAGAACGGCGGCGGGCCCGAGGCGTCTCAGTGGTGATCTCATGAGCCGGGAGGCTAAGCACGCGCCCCGGCGACCGTCTCCCCCGTCGGGGGCCTCCCGTCCGCCCACCGACCGAAAGCGCACCCGCCGTGAAGGAGTTGTGCGCATATGGTGACACTTGTCGATCGGTGGCATTGCCGCACGACACGGGCGGTCCGGTGGAGCGGCCGGGGCGGCGGGCCCGCAAAGCGGTCTCGTCGCCTCCCCCGGAGACTTTGGCGCATACCGTTCGGACGACGGCCCGGCCGCACCCGGTGACGGCGCCGGAAGCGGGACCGGTCATCGGATGTCCGGACTGTCCAGGGCGTCCGAGGCATCCAGGGCGTCCAGGCCGGTGAGGGCGCCGACGGGGTCCGGGTCGGGGGTGCCGCGGGGCCACCAGTCGTCGTGGCCCGGTTCGGACTCGTACGCGTACCAGAGGTGGTCCCGGCCGAGGCGGAGCTGGACGTGTCCGCGGGGATGGGTGAGGTGGTTGCGCCAGGGGCGGAAGGCGGGCAGGTCGGCGGCGAGGAGCAGGGGGCGGGCGCGGTCGAAGCGGCCGGCCGGCGGGTCCCAGGGGGCCTCCAGGACCTCGAGTCCCGTCGGACCGCCCTGGCGCCACGCGGCGACCGCGCGCGCCAGCTCGGCCGGGGTGCGGTCGGCCGCCCGGGCGAGCGAGGAGTACAGCGCGCGGGTGGCCGCGGTGAGCCCGGAGCCCGGGCGGGCGGCGGCCAGCCGTACCGCGTCCTGCCACAGCGTGAGCCGGCCGACGGGGTCGCGGCCGCTGGTGAGCAGGGTGTGGGCGCGGGCGGCTGCGTCGGTGGCGAGCTGGTCGAGCGCGAACGGGTCCGGGCCGCCGGGGGACGCGGGGTACACGGGTGGCTGCTCGGGGTGCGGAGGCGGGGGCAGCGGTGCCGGCAGCGGCGGGAGAGCGCGGGGGGCGACGGCCTCACTGGCCCGCACTCCGGGGAGGGTCTCCTGTCCCCCGCCCCGGATGGCACGGGCCGCGCGGGCGGCGCTGCGCCGGGACAGGGCGTCGATCACCTGGCGCTCGCCCCGGCCGCGCAGCAGGAGCAGCACGAACGGGTCGGCGTCGAGCAGCCGGGCGGTCTGGTAGCAGAGGGCGGCGGCGTGCTTGCAGGGGTGTCCGAAGTCGGGGCAGCTGCACCGCGGTTCGAGGTCCCCGGGGCCGGGGAGCAGCGGGGCCCCGCAGTCGGCGAGGGACTGGGGCAGCTCTTTTTCCAGCAGGGCCGCGATGTCGCCGGGCCGGTCGGCGGCGGTGTCCAGGAAGCGCTCCCAGTCGGCGTCCCCGAACGTGCGCAGCCGCACCTGCACCCGGTACGGGCGGGGGCGGCTCCCCTGGACGTAGCCGAGGACGAGCCCGGGGGTGACGGTGACGGCGTCGACGTGCCCCCGCTGCGCGTACCGGCGTCCGCGGGCCAGCCGCGCGGCGTCCAGCGCGCCCTCCTCCAGCGCCGTGACCCACGCGTTGCCCCACCATGTCTCGGCGAACCCCGGGCCGTCCGAGGCGCCGGGCGGGAACGCGGGGAAGGTGCGGCGGAGTTCGCCGTCACGGGCGGGGGCGGCCATGGAGCGGGGGGTGTGCGACGGCGGGGAGGCGGGCGGGGTGGAAGACGCCTGAGGTGCCGGGGACGCCGGGGGTTCGGGGCGGGTTCCGTCGGGCTTCGGAGCCGGTTCGTCCGCGTCGGGGGGTGAGGGGAAGGCGCCGGTGAGCAACTCCCGTACCCGGTGTGCTCCCTCGCCCGCTGCTCGCTCACTCGTCCGGGCGCTCTCGGCGCGGTCGCCCCGGGTGGTGCGCGGGACCCGGGAAGTGGTGCCCGACGGTGTGCGCCCGGCGCGCCGCACGCCGGTTTCCCGCACGACGGTTTCCCGGTCGGTGGTCTCCCGGTCGGTGGTCTCCCCGTCCGCGATCTCCCGGTCGGCGGTCTCCGTGCGTGCGCGCAGCGCTTCCTCCCGGGCCGAACGCAGGGCCTCCCGCGCGATGTCACCGGGACGTCGGCCGGACCGGTCCGACGGGTCCGGTGTGAGCGGCCGGTCCGGTGGGGTCGGCTGGTCCGACGTGATCGACCGGTTCCGGGGGGCTTCGGCTGCCGGCGGTGCGGTGGTGTCCGCACCCCCGTCGCCCGCCTCCGCTTCCGTGCCCCCCTGCCCCGCCGCGTCCGCAGGCCCCATCATCGCCTCGGGGCGTCCCGTTCCCGCCGTGCGTCGGGCGAGTACCGCCCTGCGCAGGGCGTCGCGGGCCACGTCGCCCGGGCGCTGCTCCCGGTCCGCGGGCCGCCCGTGCCCACCGGTGTCAGGGTCGGGGACGGGCGCGGGGTGTCGGTCCGGGGTGCCGGTGCCGGCCGGTTCGGCGCTCGCGCGCCGACGGGCCGCCCGCAGGGCCTCCCGCGCCTGGTCGGACGGGCGGGGCGTCATGGCGTCCTCCGCAGGGAGACCAGGTCGGACAGTTCGCGGTCGGACAGTTCCGTGAGCGCCGACTCGCCGGAGCCGAGGATCGCGTCGGCGAGGGCCCGTTTGGCCTCCAGCATCTCGGCGATGCGGTCCTCGATCGTGCCCTCGGTGATGAGGCGGTGGACCTGGACCGGCTGGGTCTGGCCGATGCGGTAGGCGCGGTCGGTGGCCTGCTCCTCGACCGCCGGGTTCCACCAGCGGTCGAAGTGGACGACATGGCCCGCTCGGGTGAGGTTCAGGCCGGTGCCGGCCGCCTTCAGGGAGAGGACCAGGACGGGGGTCGTACCGCTCTGGAAGCGGTCCACCATGCGCTCCCGCTCCGGCACCGGCGTACCGCCGTGGAGGAGCTCGACCGGGACCGCGCGCCCGGTCAGATGCGCGGTGATCAGCCGGGCCATGCCGACGTACTGCGTGAAGACCAGGGCCGATCCGTCTTCGGCGAGCAGGGTGTCCAGCAGCTCGTCCAGCAGGGCCAGTTTGCCCGAGCGGGCCGCCAGGCGGTCGCCGCCGGCCCGTGCGTGCTCGTCCTTGAGGTAGAGCGCCGGGTGGTCGCAGATCTGTTTGAGCGCGGTCAGCAGCTTCAGCACCAGGCCGCGGCGGCCCATGCCCCGGGCGGTCTCGATCGCGAGCATCGACTCGCGCACCACCGCTTCGTAGAGCGCGGCCTGTTCCCGGGTGAGCGGGACCGGGTGGTCCGTCTCGGTCTTGGGCGGCAGTTCGGGGACGATGCCCGGGTCGGACTTCCTGCGCCGCAGGAGGAAGGGCCGCACCAGGCGGGAGAGGCGCTCGACGGCCTGGTCGTCCTCGCCGTTCTCCACCGCGCGGGCGTGCCGGGCGCGGAAGGACGTGAGCGGGCCGAGGAGCCCGGGGGTCGTCCAGTCGAGGAGGGCCCACAGCTCGGAGAGGTTGTTCTCGACGGGGGTGCCGGTGAGCGCCACGCGCGCCGGGGACGGGATGGTGCGCAACGCCCTGGCCGTGGCCGAGTGCGGGTTCTTGACGTGCTGCGCCTCGTCGGCGACGACCATGCCCCATCGCTGCGCGGCCAGCGTCGGGGCGGCCGAGCGCATGGTGCCGTAGGTGGTGAGGACGAAGCCCCCGTCCAGGTCGTCCAGGGTGCGGTCCGGGCCGTGGAAGCGGCGCACGGGGACGCCGGGCGCGAACCGGGTGATCTCCCGCTGCCAGTTGCCGAGCAGTGAGGCCGGGCAGACGACCAGTGTCGGCTCGGTACGGGCCCGCTTGAGATGCAGCGCGATGAGGGTGATGGTCTTGCCCAGGCCCATGTCGTCGGCGAGGCAGCCGCCGAGACCGAGCGAGGTCATGAGGTCGAGCCAGGCCAGGCCTCGCAGTTGGTAGTCGCGCAGGGTGGCGTCGAGTCCGGGCGGTGGGTCGGCGGGCTGCACACCGGTGGTCAGGCGGTCGCGGAGCACCGCCAGGGCGCCGACCGGGACCGCCTCGACGGTCTCGCCGTCGACCTCCGCGGTGCCGGTGAGGGCGATGGACAGCGCGTCGACGGGGTCGAGCAGGCCCAGCTCCCGTTTGCGGGCCTTGCGGACGAGGGCCGGGTCGACCAGCACCCACTGGTCGCGCAGCCGGACGACCGGGCGGTGGGCCTCGGCCAGGGCGTCCATCTCGGCCTCGGTGAGCGGATCGCCGCCGAGCGCGAGCTGCCAGCCGAACCTCAGCAGGTCCTCGCTCTCGAAGAAGCCGCTCCCGTCGGTCGCCGAACCGGGTGCCGACCGGACCACCGCCGTCGCGGTCAGGTCCTGGGCGAGGTCCCTGGGCCAGTGCACGGCGACACCGGCCGCCGCGAGCCGGGTCGCGGCCACGCCGAGCAGGTCGTTCACCTCGTCCTCCGACAGGGCCAGCACGTCGGGTACGTCCTGGGCGGAGAGCCGGTCCAGCGGGGCCCAGACACGGGCCGCCCGGCGGACGGCGAGGGCTGTGTCCACCCGCGCGCGGGGGCCGAACGCACTGTCCGCCGTGCCCGCCCACAGGGCCGCCGCGTCGGCGACGAGGGTGGGGTCGGCGAGGCTGTGCACCTGGACGATCGCCGCACCGGCCCCGCGCGCGCCGTCGCCGGCCGCGCTCTCGTCGGCGCCGTCGAACACTTCGTACGCCGAGAGGTCGAGGCGGAGCGAGACGCGCACCCCGGCGTCCGTTCCGGCGGCGACCTCGGCGGCCCAGTCGTGGGCGTCGGGCAGCCGCTGGGCCTTCCGCGCGGCGAACGGCAGTCCCGAGGCGTACGGCGCGGCGGGGGTGCGGGGCAGGGTGTCCGCGACCGCGTCGAGGAAGGCGCGGACGAGTGCCTCCGGCTCCGGCAGCCGCAGCGGGCCGGAGCCGGGAAGCGGGACCGCGTGCCCCTCGAACGGCAGGGCCGCGGCCACCGCGCGCAGGTGCGCCACGTCGTCCGGGTCGAGCGGGCCGGCCCGCCAGGCGTCGTGACCGGTGGTCGTCAGGCCGGGCAGCAGCCGGCCGCGGGCGGTGAGCCGCAGCGCGTGCAGGGCGGCGGCGCCCCAGCAGGCGGTGGCGGGGTGGGCGGCGGGATCGTGCCGGGCGCGGACCAGCAGGGGCAGGGCCTCGTCGAGGGGCAGGCAGTGGGCGCGGACCGTCCGCCGCCGCACCCCGGCGCCGTGCGGGCGGGTGACGGTGAGCCGGGTACGCGGGGCGGGCTCCGGTGCGGGGGCGGTCACAACCGTGGGATCCGTGAGATCTGTGGGATCGGCGGGGTCGATGGGCTCGACGGGATCGCCCTCGGGGTCGTAGAAGGCGATCCGTCCGTCGCGCGGAAGGGGTGCGGGCAGGAACACCGCGGCGAGTCCGACGGAGATCTCCGCCGGCTCTGTGCCCTCAGTGCTCTCGGCGGTCTCGCCGATCTCTGTGCCTTCCGCCCCGGCCGTGTGCCGCTCGGCCGTCACGGTCGCCCCCTCGCTCATCCGTCCTGTCACCTCCCGCCCGCTCCTGTCCGCTCCGCCCGCGTGGTCACCCCAGCCGTCCTCGACTCTACGGACGGGCACTGACAATCGGTCCCGGCGCCCCGGCCGGGCGGCCGGGGAGGGTGGGAGCGAGGGAGCGGCGCGGGGTCAGGGAACCGTCCGGGAGACGACGTACACCTTGGGGAAGCCCGGCTTGCCGTGGTTGACGACGACATCGTGGGTCGGCGCGGGGTCCTTCTGCTCGTTGACGAGTCCGGACCACAGACCGGGGCGGTCGAACTTCCAGCCGGTGACCTCCTGGTCGCGGTCGCTGATGGTGATTTCGTCCCGCTTCAGTTCGTCCTGCTGCACCCCCATGCTGGTGAGGAACGCGCTCAGGCCGGCGTCGGTGGTCTCGAACTCGACGTAGAGGCGGCTGGTCTTCCAGTTGTTGGTCTCGTAGGAGGCCACCCACCAGGCCGGGTGCGGGACCGGCACCTGGTAGAGGCGGCGCTGCAGCTTCGACGGCCAGCCCTGGGTCAGGCCGTCGGCCGAGTACCTCGCCTCCTTGTCCTTGCCGCTCGCGCGGCTCTGGTTCGCGGAGATCACCAGGTACCCGGCCGGGACGCCGATGAGCAGCACGATGATCAGCAGGGTGAGCGCCCTGCGGCGGATCATGTGCCGGCGGTCCTCGGGCGGCCGGGGCCTGCCGGGGAAGCGGGCCTTCGGGGGAAGGTCGCCCGTCACAGCGTCTCCTGGGGGGTCCGGCGGGCCTCCGCGTACCGCTCGTAGCGCTCGTACCGCTCGACCCGGCGGCGCTTGGCGCGGCGGAAGCGGCGGGCGACCAGGCGGGCGAGGTCGGCGGCGCCCACCATGCCGGCCTCGGGACCGAGCTGGGCGCGGACGATATGGGCCTCGGGGCGGTAGCCGCGGCCGGTGAGGTGGCGTTTGAAGGCGTCCCGCGCGGGGCCGATCAGCAGGTCGTCGGCGGCCGAGACCCCGCCGCCGATGACGAAGCAGGAGGGGTCGAGGGCGGCGGCGAGGTTGGCGATGCCGACGCCGAGCCACTGGCCGATGTCCTGGAGGAGCTCGATGCACATGGCGTCGCCCTCGCGGGCCAGCTCGGTGATCATCGGGCCGCTGATCTCGGCGATGTTCCCTTTGACGTGCTCGATGATCCCGTAGGCGACCGGCGAGTCGGCGGCGGCCAGTTCGCGCGCCTCCCGGACCAGCGCGTTGCCGGAGCTGTACTGCTCCCAGCAGCCGCGGTTGCCGCAGGGGCAGCGGTGGCCGCCGGGGACGACCTGCATGTGGCCGAACTCGCCGGCGACGCCGTACTTGCCGCGCTTGACCTGACCGTCCTCGAGGATCGCGCCGCCGATGCCGGTACCCAACGTGATCATGACGAGGTGGTCCTCACCGCGGCCGGCGCCGAAGCGCCATTCGGCCCAGGCGGCGGAATTGGCGTCGTTGTCGACCAGGACGGGGACGGCGAGGCGTCCGGCGAGCCGGTCGCGCAGCGGCTCGTTGCGCCACGACAGGTGCGGGGCGAACAGCACGCGGTTGCGGTCGGCGTCGACCCAGCCGGCCGCGCCGATGCCGACCGCGTGCACGTCGTGCCGGTCGGACAGGTCCAGCACCAGTTCGACGATGGTGTCCTCGACGACTTTCGGGCTCTTCGACTTGTCCGGGGTCTCGGTGCGGAGCCGCTCCAGAATGTTGCCGTCGGCGTCGACGACGCCCGCCATCACTTTCGTACCGCCGATGTCGATGCCGACGGTCGGTACGCGCGGTGCCGACAGGTGGGAGCGGCGTTCCCTGGTGCCGACCGTGCGGAGCACGGGTGCACGGCGGGAGCCGACGGGGGCTGCGCCCGCCCGAGCGGAACTCAGCGCCCTGGGCAGTGTGAGGTCGCGGTAGGTGCTCATTGCCGCCGATTCTGCCTCACGGTGACCCTGGGTGGCGTACTCGGGAGCGGAGGCACCGCGTGACACCTGCCGCTCCCGGGGCGCTCGCGGCGGCCTCCTGTCGCACACCGGCGGCCCCGTACCCGGAACGACGCCCCCCTTCGCGCCCCGACCCGGAGCCGGTCACATTGTCCGGACAATGTGATGAAGGTCGGCTCACGTCACCTGGCGTTCACCGGGATGCCCATGCCGGCTCGCACCGGATTCACGGCCGCACCAGCAGCTGGAACTCGAACGAGTAGCGGCCGGGCCGGTAGGTGTGGGTGCCGAATTCCACGGCGCGTCCGGTGTCGTCGAAGGTCACGCGCTGCATGGTGAGCAGCGGGGCGCCCGTCTCCTCGCCGAGCCGCTCGGCCTCGACGGCACCGGCGGCGCGGGCGCCGATGGTCTGGCGGGCGCTGTGCAGGGTGATCCCGGCAGCCCGCATCAGCCGGTACAGGCCGGTGGCCTCCAGCTGCCCGGTGTCCAGGTCGAGCAGTCCGGGCGGCAGGTAGTTGCACAGGTAGGCGATCGGTTCGCCGTGCGCGAGCCGCAGCCGCTCGATCCGGTGCACCTCGCCCGCCTCGGCCACGCCGAGGGCCACGGCGATCTCGGCGGACGCGGGGACGACCGTGTTGACCAGGACCTTCGTGGCCGGGCGCTGGCCCGCCGCCTCCAGGTCGTCGTAGAGGCTGCTGAGTTCCAGGGGGCGCTTGACCTGGCTGTGCACGACCTGGGTGCCCACCCCCCGCCGCCGTACGAGCAGTCCCTTGTCGACGAGGGACTGGATGGCCTGACGGACCGTCGGCCGGGACAGACCGAGCCGGCCGGCGAGCTCGATCTCGTTGCCCAGCAGGCTCCCGGGGGTCAGTCTGCCGTGCTCGATGGCGGCCTCCAGCTGCTGGGCGAGCTGGAAGTACAGCGGGACGGGAGAGCCGCGGTCCACGCTCAGCTCCAGCTGCACGGTCGGGTCCACTCCTGGTTTCGGCACGGGCCGAGCGTAGTCCCACGCGTGGTTGACGGGAAGTCGTGTAGTTCGGTTGTCCGGACATGTGGATTGACAGGGAGGGGCGCGGGCCGCAGTTTGTTCCCATGCGCATCGGGGTCATCGGTACGGGCCGTATCGGCACCATTCACGCCCACACACTCAGCAGGCACCGCGACGTCGGTTCCTTGATCCTCACGGACGCGGAACCGGCTCGGGCCCAGGCACTCGCCCAGCGGCTCGGCGAGACGGCGGCGCCCGGGGTGGACGAGATCTACACCTGGGGGGTGGACGCCTTGGTGATCACGACGGCCACGTCCGCCCACGCCGAACTCATCGGCCGGGCGGCCCGTTCGGGGCTGCCGGTGTTCTGCGAGAAGCCCATCGCCCTGGATCTGGCCGGGACGTTACAGGCGGTCACGGAGGTCGAGGCGGCCGGGACCGTCCTCCAGATGGGTTTCCAGCGCCGGTTCGACCCGGGCTACCTGGGCGCGCGTGAGGCGGTGCGCTCGGGACGGCTGGGTCGGCTGCACACCGTACGGGCGATGAGCAGCGACCCGGAGCCGCCGCCCGCCGGGTGCCTGCCGCAGTCCGGCGGGCTGTACCGGGACACCCTGATCCACGACTTCGACCTCGTGCGCTGGGTGACCGGCCGGGAGGTCGTGGACGTCTACGCCGCCGGCTCCGACGCCGGTCCGGCCATGTTCCGCGAGGCGGGCGACGTGGACACCGGCGCGGCGCTCCTCACCCTCGACGACGGCACACTCGCCGCCCTCACCGCGACGCGGATGAACGGCGCGGGCTACGACGTGCGCATGGAACTCGCCGGGGAGCGGGACCAGATCGTGGTCGGCCTCGACGACCGCACACCGATCGCGTCCACCGAGCCGACCGGACCGCCGGCCGCGGACAAGCCGTGGACCGGGTTCGTGGAGCGTTTCGGGCCCGCGTACGAGGCGGAGCTGATCGCGTTCGTCGAGGTGGTGCGGGGCGAGCGGGCCAACCCCTGCGACGGGCGCGAGGCCCTGCAGGCGCTGCGCGTCGCGGAGGCGTGCGAGGTGTCCCGGCGGGAGCGCAGAGCGGTACGGCTGATGGAGATCGCGGGCGGGGCGGCATCGCCCTTCGGATGAGGTCCGGGAGTCGGGGACGAGGCCCGGGAGCCCCCGGGTGTGCTGACGCCCCTCCCCGGTGTGCCGCCGCGGTCCGGAAAGCCGGCCCGTCGCGTGCGCACCGGGGCGCCAGTCGCCCCGAAGAGTTGGGCAAGGGTCCTTACTAGAATGGGCGCACGGCCCCGCCGAAACCGTCCCCGAAGATGCAGAACAGGACCCGTCCATGACCGCGCCCACCGCGCCCGCCGACCTCCCCCACCTGCCCGGTGCGCCGGTCGACATCAGGCTCGTCGTCACCGACATGGACGGCACCCTCCTGGACGACGCCGGAGATCCGCCGCGGCGGCTGCGCCGGACGGTGTCGCTCCTGCGTGAGCGCGGAGTGCTGTTCAGCCCGGCGAGCGGCCGCCAGTACGCCACCCTCGCCCGCCTGTTCGAGGGCTTCGACGACGGCATGGTCTTCATCGCGGAGAACGGCACCCAGGTGGTCCGCGACGGCGTCGAACTGGCCTCCGACCCGCTGGACCCCGCCGTCGCCGCCCGGCTGGTCAGGACGGTGCGCCGGCTCGCGGACGACGGCACGGACGTCGGCGTCGTCGTCTGCGGCAAGCGCCACGCCTACACCGAACGCACCGACGCGGCCTTCCTCGCCAAGGTCGAGCAGTACTACGTCGCCCACCGGAACGTCGCGGACGCCACCGTCGTCGACGACGAGATCAACAAGATCGCGATATTCGGTTTCGCCCCCGCGGCCCGCACCATCGCACCGGCCCTGACCGAGTTCACCTCCACCCACCAGGTCGTCGTCTCCAGCGAGCACTGGGTCGACGTGATGAACCGGACCGCGAACAAGGGCACCGCCCTGCGCCGCGTCCAGCGGGAGCTGGACATCACCCCCGCCCAGACGCTGGTGTTCGGCGACTACCTCAACGACCTGGAGATGCTCGACGCCGCCGAGTGGTCCTTCGCCATGGCCAACGCGCACCCCGACGTCCTGAACCGCGCCCGCCATGTCGCCCCGTCCAACAACGAGGACGGCGTCCTGCGCACGATCGAGCGGCTGCTCGCGCTGCCCGGCGAGTGAGGCACGGCGCGTCAGGGCTCCCGGCCGTCCCGGGCGGGCAGGGGGAACGCCGTCTCACACCGGGCCGGGCCCCACGCCGCCCTGGAGGCGTCGCAGGTCGGAGGGGCGGACCTGGATGGCCACGACGGCGACCAGCGCGGCGAGCGCGGCGAAGACCGCCGCGGTGGTGAACGCGGCCGAGATCCCGTGGGCGAGGATCTCGTCGGCCCAGGGCGGCGGGAGCTCCCCGGTGCGCTGGAAGCGCAGGCGTTCGGCCACGGTCGCCTGCTCCAGGAAGCGCGGGATCTGTTTCTCCGCTTCGCTGGTGCTCGCCGTACCGAACACCGTGACCAGGATGGACAGGCCGAGCGAGCCGCCGACCTGCTGGGTGGCGTTGAGGAGGCCGGAGGCCGCGCCGCTCTCAGCGGGACGGACGCCGGAGAGTGCCATCAGGGTCAGCGAGACGAACTCCATGCCCATGCCGAGGCTGAACACCAGCATCGGACCGAGGATGCTGCCCGCGTAGGTGGAGTGGACGTCGGTCAGGGTCAGCCAGGCCAGGCCCGCCGCCGCCAGGAGGCCGCCCCCCACCATGAAGGGCTTGGGCCCGTACACGGGCAGGAGCCGGGAGGCCAGCCCGGCGCCGATCGCGATGACCGCGCTGACCGGCAGGAAGGCCAGGCCGGCCCGGAGGGGGCTGAAGCCCAGGACCTCCTGCACGAAGAGGGTCAGGAAGAAGAACATGCCGAACATCGCCGCGGCCAGGCACAGCATGATGCCGTACGTGCCCGCGCGATTGCGGTCGGCGAACATGTGCAGCGGGGTGATCGGCTGCCGGGACCTTCTCTCGACCAGCACGAACGTCCCGAGGACGAGGACGGCCGCGCCGAACGAGGCCAGGGTGAGGGCGTCCCGCCAGCCGTCCTGCGCGGCCCGGATGAACCCGTAGACCAGGAGCACCATGCCCACGGTCGAGGTGACCGCGCCGGTGATGTCGAAGTGGCCCGGGTGGCGTTCGGACTCCTTGATCCAGCGCGGGGCGGCGAGAGCGATGAGGAGCCCGATCGGGACGTTGACGAACAGCACCCACCGCCAGTTCAGCCATTCGACGAGGATTCCGCCGGCGAGCAGCCCGATCGCACCGCCGCCCGCCGAGACCGCGGCGAAGACCCCGAAGGCACGGTTGCGGTCCGGCCCCTCACGGAAGGTCGTGCTGATCAGGGCGAGGGAGGTCGGGGAGGCGATGGCACCTCCCATGCCCTGAAGCGCGCGGGCGGCGAGGAGCTGTCCGGGGTTCTGGGCCAGCCCGCCGAGCAGGGAGGCGAGCGCGAAGAGCAGGACGCCGAAGACGAAGACGCGCCGTCTGCCGAGGATGTCGCCGGCCCGGCCGCCGAGCAGCAGCAGCCCGCCGAAGGTGAGGGTGTAGGCGCTGACCACCCACGCCAGGCTGGTGGTGGAGAAGTCCAGGGACCGCTGGATGTGCGGCAGGGCGATGTTCACGATGGTGATGTCCAGCACCACCATCAACTGGCACGAGGCGATGACCAGCAGGGCCATCGCACTGCCCCTGCTGCGGGAATCCTGGCCGGTGGTCTGCGGTACGGAACCCGGCCGCGGACCACTGGTCATGCCGGGTCGCCCTTTCGGGAGTCCACCGTACGACGGTACGTCCGGGGCCCCGGGGCCACCACTCGATCGGCCCAGCGCAGAACACGACCGGTCACCGCCCCGCAGGCGTGATGTGCCGGCCCGCCGGGGCTCGGTGGGACCCGGTGGGTCAGCCGTCCAGTTCCCGGTGGCGGGCGGCCAGGGCGGTCGAGCCCTGTTCGGTCAGCGAGCCGAACAGGCGCAGCCGGGAGATGCCGCCGTCGGGGAAGACGTCCACGCGCGCGTGCGTACCGATCGCCGGGACGGGGAGGACGAAGCGGTGGTTGGTGTCGGGCTGGAGACGGGTACGGGGCAGGATCTCCCGCCAGCCGTCGCCCTCGCCTGTTCCGCCCGCTCCCTCGGCCGCGCCACCCTCGGCGTCCCGTACCGACACCGAGGCCCAGCCGGCGCTGTTGCCCTTCAGGTACGCCGTGTCGATCTCGAGGGCGCGGATCCGTGCCTGGCCGGTGAGCCGGTAGCGGATCCAGTCGTGGCCCCGGTCCCGGCGGCGCCGGGTCTCCCAGCCGTCGTCCATCTTGCGGGAGCGGCCGGGCCGGACGGTGTTCGCGGCCGGTGAGTAGAAGCGGTCGGAGGCGTCCTCGACCCGGCCTCCGTTCTCCAGGGCGACGACGTCGAAGGTGCCCAGGGCGTCCAGCCACCCGGGGTCCGGGACGACGTCGCCGTACACGCGCAGGCGCGCGATGCCGCCGTCGGGGTGCTGGGACAGGCGCAGGTGGGTGAAGCGCCGCTCGACCGGGACGGCGAAGCCGTTGGCGGCGTGACCGCCCACCGGGGTGCGCGGGAGCAGCGTCGTCCACTTCACCCCGCCCGAGAGGAGTTCCTCCGGTGCCGGGGAACCGGGCACCGAGGCGCCCTCGACCGATACGGCCTGGGGGTGGTTGCCGCGGAAGTGGGCGGTGTCGACGACGATGCCGCGGACGACTCCGGGCGCGCCGAGGCGGATCAGCGCCCAGTCGTGGTCCTCGGCCGCCGGCCAGGGCTGCTCGGCGGAGGGGCCGCGGCGGCGCCGGGTCTCCCAGCCGTCCATGATTTTGCCCTTGTGCCCGAAGTGCTCCGGATCGAACAGGGGGCGCTCGGGCAGCAGCAGGTTCTCGCGCTGGGCGAAGAACTCGTCGTTGGCGGCGACCACACCGGCGCCGAGCCGGCGGTCGGCGAGATCGGTGAGGTCGGCGAAGGGGAAGTCGGCGGTGCGGTAGTCCGCGTACGGGTCACCGCCGCCGTAGGGGGCCGCATGGCCGCTGAAGCGGGGCAACGAGGAGGGGTACTGCGCCGTCACGGTGATCCGATCCTGCCTTTCGGGGGGAAGCCGGAGGTCGAGGTCGAGTGGTGGCCGGCGCCTGTCGTTTCCGGGTTCTCGCCGTGCTCGCCGTTCTCGCCGTTCTCGTCCCGGTGTCAGGGGATGCGGGTGAGCAGGTGGCCCTTCGGTTCGGTGAACTCGCCGCCGGTCATGACGCGTCGGCCGCGCAGCCAGGTGGATTTCACGACGCCGTACAGGGTCTTGCCCGCGTACGCCGTCACCCGGTTGCGGTGCTGGAGCCCTTCGGGGTCGACGGTGAAGGTCTCGTCGGGGGCGAGGACGGCGAAGTCGGCGTCGCGGCCGGGCGCGATGACGCCCTTGCGGGTGCCGAGGCCGACCAGTTCCGCCGTGCGCGTCGACATCCAGCGCACGACGTCCTCCAGGCCGTGGCCCCGTCCGCGGGCCTCGGTCCAGACGGCGGACAGGCTGAGCTGGAGGCCGGAGATGCCGCCCCAGGCGGTGGCGAAGTCGGCGGTCTTGAGGTCGGCGGTGGACGGGGAGTGGTCGGTGACCACGCAGTCGATGACGCCGTCCGCCAGAGCCCGCCAGAGCGGGTCCTGGTTGGCGGCTTCGCGGATGGGCGGGCAGCACTTGAACTCGCTGGCGCCGTCCGGGACTTCCTCGGCGGTGAGGGTCAGGTAGTGGGGGCAGGTCTCGACGGTGACGCGTACCCCGTCGGACTTGGCCTCGGCGATCAGCGGCAGCGCGTCGCTCGAGGACAGGTGCAGGATGTGCACGCGTGCGTCGAGGCGCTTCGCCTCCGCGAGGAGCAGGGCGACGGCGGTGTCCTCGGCGTCGCGCGGACGGGAGGCGAGGAAGTCGGCGTACTTCGGGCCGCCGTGCCGCGGGGCGGCGGCGAGGTGGTCCGGGTCCTCGGCGTGCACGATCAGCAGCCCGTCGAAGGCGGCGATCTCCGCCAGGGTGCGGGCCAGTCGCTCCGGCCCGAGGTGCGGGAACTCGTCGACGCCGGACGGCGACAGGAACGCCTTGAAGCCGAAGACCCCGGCCTCGTGCAGCGGGCGCAGGTCCGGGACGTTGCCGGGCAGGGCGCCGCCCCAGAAGCCGACGTCCACATGGGCCCGGCCCGCGGCGGCCCGCTGCTTGGTGCGCAGATGACCGGCCGTCGTCGTCGGCGGGAGGGAGTTGAGCGGCATGTCGACGAGCGTGGTGATGCCGCCGGCCGCCGCCGCGCGGGTGGCGGTCCAGAAGCCCTCCCACTCGGTGCGGCCCGGGTCGTTGACGTGCACATGAGTGTCGACCAGGCCGGGCAGCAGAACGTCGTCGCCGAGGTCAGCCAGGCGGGCCGTCCCGGGGACGGGCGCCTCGTACGGCAGGACGGCCGTGATGATGCCGTCGGCGACCGCCACCGACGCGGCCCGCATTCCCCCGGGAGTGACGACGCGCGTCGAGCGCAGTACCAGTTCGGTGCCGGACACCCGTGCCCCCTCCATCGGCATGCTTCCCGGGAGTTCAACTTTCCGTTGAAGGAGTCTTCACTCCCCCTCCCGCGCCGTCAAGGGGCACACTGCCCGGACGGCGACCGACGACCGCTCCCTGGATGTTTCCATGAAGCGGAATTAGAGTTCCGTAAAGCAGAATTCAGTAACGTGTCATCAGGCGGCCCACCGGCCGCCGGGTAGGCTTCTCCCTTCCCGCAGCCCTGAAAGGAAACGCGCCGTGCCGACGTCCAGCGCCAACGGCTCCCTCCGGCCCACCTCCGGCGGGGTCCAATCCCTCGAGCGCGCCTTCGACCTGCTCGAAAGGATGGCGGACGCGGGCGGCGAGGTCGGTCTCAGCGAGCTGTCGGCGAGCAGCGGACTGCCCCTGCCGACCATCCACCGCCTGATGCGCACCCTCGTCGCATGCGGTTATGTGCGCCAGCAGCCCAACCGCCGTTACGCGCTCGGCCCGCGCCTGATCAGGCTCGGCGAGTCCTCCTCCAGGCTGCTGGGCACCTGGGCGCGCCCCTGCCTCGCCCACCTGGTGGAGGAGACGGGCGAGACGGCGAACATGGCGCTGCTCGACGGGGACGAGGTCGTGTACGTCGCGCAGGTGCCGTCCAAGCACTCCATGCGGATGTTCACCGAGGTCGGCCGACGCGTCCTGCCGCACTCCACCGGGGTGGGCAAGGCCCTGCTGGCCAGTTTCCCGCCGGAGGACGTGCGGGCCCTGCTCGCCCGCACCGGGATGCCCGCCGCGACGGACAGGACCATCACCACACCGGAGGGGTTCCTGGCGGCGCTCGACGAGGTGCGCCGCCAGGGCTACGCCATCGACGACAACGAACAGGAGATCGGCGTGCGCTGCCTCGCCGTCCCGGTGCCCGACTCCCCCACCGCCGCGGCCATCTCGATCTCCGGTCCCGCGGGACGGGTCACGGAGTCGGCCACGGAGCGGATCGTTCCGGTGCTCCAGCAGGTGGCCAGGGAACTCTCCGAAGTACTCACCACCCCGGGCGGCGGCCCGACGGCCTGACCGACCGGCCGGGCCGACCGGCCCGGCCGGCCATCCCGCGGATCCGCCGCCCCTCGACCCCAGCGCCCGCGCACGCCCCCCTTCCAGGGGATGTTTCGCAAGCCCGTTCGTCAATCTCGGGGTGCCGGTCCGAACAGTTCCACCGCGTCCCGCACCTCCCGCAGCCCCGGCCCCAGGGCGCTCACCGAGCCGATCGCGCCGGCGATCAGCAGCAGGGAACGGCGCAACCGGGAGACCTCGGCGCTGCCCCCCGCCACCAGGGCGTCCAGTGCGGCCAGTTCCTCCTCCGCGATGCTCCGATCAGGGAACTCTGCAGGATGAGCCGCGAGTCGGCGCCGCAGCCGGGACACGGCGGAACGCAGCTCCGTCACCCGCGGATCGTCCTGATGGCTGCCGCCCGTACGCCTTTGCTCTACGCTCCGCAACACAGTCCTCCCCCTCACACACCACGGTGCGCCTCCCCACCGGCCCCGCCGCCCCCGTCACCGGTGCGCGCCAGTAAACGCCACCCCACCCCCTCCGCGCCAGTCCGCTGCGTCATCGGCTTGCTCCACAGCGTGACATCACGCCGTGCGGACACCCGGCGGCAGGTGCGGTATGCAGAGTCCGTGACAACACCGACGCCACCGACAACACCGACGCCACCCCGGGAAAGCCCGGCCTCCGGACAGGCGGCCCCGGAGCGGGTCGTGGGACTGCTGCTCGCGGCGGGCGGCGGGCGACGGCTGGGCGGCCGCCCCAAGGCGCTGCTGACGCACCGGGGACGACCACTCGTGGAGCACGCCGTACGGTCCCTGCGCGAGGGCGGCTGCGAGCGCGTCCACGTGGTGCTCGGCGCGGGGGCGGACGAGGTGCGCGCGCGTGCCTCACTGCCGGACTGCGTGCTCGTCGACAACCCCGCATGGGAGCAGGGCATGGGCTCGTCCCTGCGGGCCGGGCTCACCTCGCTGACCGGTACGGACGCCCGGGCCGCGCTGGTCCTGCTGGTCGACCAGCCCGGGATCGGGCCGAGGGCGGTCGCGCGGGTGCTCGGCGCACGCGCGGCGCGAGAGCCGCGGGATTCGCTCGCCGCGGCCACCTACGCCGGCGTGCGCGGTCACCCGGTCCTGTTCGGGTCCGCGCACTGGTCCGGTGTCGCCGCGACCGCGACCGGCGACCGGGGGGCGCGCGCCTACCTGAAGGCACACGCGGACCGGATCACGCCCGTCGAGTGCGGGGACGTGGCCGAGCCCTACGACATCGACACGGAGGAGGACCTGGCCCGCCTCGAGTGAAGGGGGCGCCCAGCGCCGCCGTGACCCGGCCCGAAGCACCTCGTCCCGGAGCACCTCGACATCAACAGACCATTGAACTTCCACAATGAGGAAACTACTATCCACTGCCCAGAGCGCCCGCCTGAAGGAAGTGACAGCTGATGTCCGCACCAGCGCCGTCCCCGCTGGCCATCGTCGACGCCGAACCCCTGCCCGGGCAGGACGAGGTCCTCACCGAGGCGGCACTCGCCTTCGTGGCCGAACTGCACCGGCGGTTCACGCCCCGGCGTGACGAACTCCTCGCCCGCCGCGCGGAGCGCCGTGCCGAGATCGCCCGCACCTCCACGCTCGACTTCCTCCCGGAGACGGCCGCCGTCCGCGCGGACGACTCCTGGAGGGTGGCGCCGGCCCCCGAGGCCCTGAACGACCGACGCGTCGAGATCACCGGCCCCACCGACCGCAAGATGACCATCAACGCCCTCAACTCGGGGGCGAAGGTCTGGCTCGCGGACTTCGAGGACGCCTCGGCGCCCACCTGGGAGAACGTGATCCTCGGCCAGCTCAACCTGATCAACGCCTACACCCGGACCATCGACTTCACCGACGCGGCGTCCGGCAAGTCCTACGCCCTGCGCCCGGCCGAGGAGTTGGCGACGGTCGTCATGCGCCCGCGCGGCTGGCACCTGGACGAGCGGCACCTCTCCGCCCCGGACGGCACCCGGGTGCCCGGTGCCCTGGTCGACTTCGGGCTGTACTTCTTCCACAACGCCCGGCGCCTCCTCGACCTCGGCAAGGGCCCGTACTTCTATCTCCCGAAGACGGAGTCCCACCTGGAAGCCCGCCTGTGGAACGACGTGTTCGTCTTCGCGCAGGACCACCTGGGCATCCCCCAGGGCACCGTCCGCGCCACCGTCCTCATCGAGACGATCACGGCCGCGTACGAGATGGAGGAGATCCTCTACGAACTGCGCGACCATGCCTCGGGGTTGAACGCGGGACGCTGGGACTATCTGTTCTCCATCGTCAAGAACTTCCGTGACGGCGGCGCCAAGTTCGTCCTCCCGGACCGCAACGCGGTCACGATGACGGCCCCGTTCATGCGGGCGTACACCGAACTCCTCGTGCGTACCTGCCACAAGCGGGGCGCGCACGCGATCGGCGGTATGGCGGCCTTCATCCCGTCCCGCCGGGACCCGGAGGTCAACAAGATCGCGTTCGAGAAGGTCCGCGCCGACAAGGACCGCGAGGCGAACGACGGTTTCGACGGCTCCTGGGTCGCCCACCCGGACCTGGTCCCGATCGCCATGGAGTCCTTCGACCGGGTGCTGGGCGACAAGCCGAACCAGAAGGACCGGCTGCGCGAGGACGTCGACGTCAGCGCCGCCGACCTGCTCGCGGTCGACTCCCTGGAGGCCGAGCCGACGTACGCGGGCCTGGTCAACGCCGTCCAGGTCGGTATCCGCTACATCGAGGCCTGGCTGCGCGGCACGGGTGCGGTCGCCATCTTCAACCTGATGGAGGACGCGGCCACCGCCGAGATCTCCCGCTCCCAGATCTGGCAGTGGATCAACGCGGGTGTCGTCCTCGACAACGGCGAGCGGGTCACCGCGGAACTGACCCGCAAGGTCGCCGCCGAGGAACTGTCGGACATCCGCGCCGAGATCGGCGACGAGGCCTTCGCGGCGGGCCACTGGCAGCAGGCCCACGACCTGCTCCTGAAGGTCTCCCTCGACGAGGACTACGCCGACTTCCTCACCCTGCCGGCGTACGAGCAGCTCCAGGGCTGACGCCCACACACGCCCGTGTCCCCGGAGCGGCCCTGGGGACACGGCCGGCCGGCGGCGCGAACCGGCCTCGTCCGAGGGGTGGCCGGTCGGGACGCGCCGCTCGGTCTGCCGCTGCGCCACCGGACACCTCACTCGGGGTCACCGGTCAGCCGAGCCGCATGAGGGCGAGGTTGAGGGTGACGACGTTCACCCGGGGCTGACCGAGGAAGCCGAGATCGCGGCCCTGCAGGTGCTGCTCGACCAGTCGGCGTACGGCCACCGGGTCCAGGCCACGCGCTGTGGCGACGCGGTTGACCTGCTCATCGGCGTAGGCCGGGGAGATGTGCGGGTCGAGGCCGGAGCCGCCGGCCGTGAGCGCGTCCGGCGGGACCTGTGCCGGGTCGACACCGTCGAAGGCGGCCACGGCCGCCCTGCGGTCCTGGACGGTCTTGGTCAGGGCTGCGTCGTCGGGGCCGAGGTTGGACCCGCCCGAGGCGGTCGGGTCGTAACCGGTGCCCGCCGCCGAGGGCCGGGGCTGGAACCACTTCGGGTCCGGTCGCGGCTGCTCCTTCGGGTCGTTCGGGTTCTTCTCGGGCAGGTTGTAGTTCTGGCCCAGCAGGCCGGAACCGACCACCTGCCCGTGGTGTTCGAGCTGCGAGCCGTTGGCCTGCCGGGGGAAGGCGCTCTGGGCGATTCCGGTGATCAGCAGCGGGTACGCCAGCCCGCAGATCACGGTGAAGACCAGGAGCAGGCGCAACGCGGTCAGGTGCAGCCGGATCCAGGGCGTGCGTGAGGTCGGCACGGCAGCTCTCCCTTCAGTGCAGACCGGGAAGGAACTGGACCAGGAGGTCGATGAGCTTGATCCCCAGGAAGGGCAGGATCAGCCCGCCCACCCCGTACACGCCGAGGTTGCGGCGCAGCAGTGCCGAGGCCGAGGAGGGCCGGTAGCGGACGCCGCGCAGGGCGAGCGGGATCAGGGCGACGATGATCAGCGCGTTGAAGATGATCGCCGAGGTGATCGCCGAGGTGGGGCTGTGCAGGCCCATGATGTTGAGGTGGTTCAGGCCCGGGTGGACGCCCGCGAACATCGCGGGGATGATCGCGAAGTACTTCGCGATGTCGTTGGCGATCGAGAAGGTGGTCAGCGCGCCGCGGGTGATGAGCAGTTGTTTGCCGATCTCGACGATCTCGATCAGCTTGGTGGGGTCGGAGTCGAGGTCGACCATGTTGCCGGCCTCCTTGGCGGCCGAGGTACCGGTGTTCATCGCCACGCCCACGTCGGCCTGGGCGAGTGCCGGGGCGTCGTTGGTGCCGTCACCGGTCATCGCGACCAGCTTCCCGCCGCCCTGCTCCTGCCGGATCAGCGCCATCTTGTCCTCCGGGGTGGCCTCGGCGAGGAAGTCGTCCACTCCGGCTTCGTCGGCGATGGCCCGGGCGGTGAGTGGGTTGTCGCCGGTGATCATGACGGTCCGGATGCCCATCCTGCGGAGGTCCTCGAACCGCTCCCGGATGCCGTGCTTGACCACGTCCTTGAGGTGGAGGACGCCCAGGACACGGGCGGGCTCGTCACCGTACCGGTCCGCGACCACCAGCGGTGTGCCGCCCACGGCGGAGATCCCGTCGACGAGCGGGCCGATCTCCGGGTCGGGCGTGCCCCCGTTGTCCTGCACCCAACGGATCACCGCACCGGTCGCACCCTTGCGGATGCACCGGATGCCGCCGTCCTCGGGCAGGTCGGCGCCGCTCATCCGGGTCCGGGCGGAGAACTGGATCCATTCGGCGTGCCCGATCTCCTGCTGGGTCCGGGCGCGCAGGCCGTACTTCTCCTTGGCGAGGACGACGACGGACCGGCCCTCCGGTGTCTCGTCGGCGAGGCTGGAGAGCTGCGCCGCGTCGGCCAGTTGCCGCACGTCTGTACCGCCGACCGGGGTGAACTCGGCGGCCTGGCGGTTGCCGAAGGTGATGGTGCCGGTCTTGTCGAGCAGCAGGGTGGAGACGTCACCGGCCGCCTCGATCGCCCGGCCGGACAGGGCGAGCACGTTGCGCTGCACCAGCCGGTCCATGCCCGCGATGCCGATCGCCGAGAGCAGTGCGCCGATGGTGGTGGGGATCAGCGCCACCAGCAGGGCGACCAGGACGACGATGCCCTGCTCGGCGCCCGCGTAGGCGGCCATCGGCTGCAGGGTGACCACCGCGAGCAGGAAGATGATCGTCAGCGATGCCAGCAGGATGTCGAGTGCGATCTCGTTGGGGGTCTTCTGCCGGGCGGCACCCTCGACCAGGGCGATCATGCGGTCGATGAAGGTCTCCCCGGGCTTGGAGACGATCTTCACGATGATCCGGTCGGACAGCACGGTGGTGCCGCCGGTGACCGCGCTGCGGTCGCCACCGGACTCGCGGATCACGGGAGCCGACTCCCCGGTGATCGCGGACTCGTCGACCGAGGCCGCGCCCTCGACCACGTCGCCGTCGCCCGGAATCAGCTGGCCGGCCTCGACGATCACATGGTCACCGGGCCTCAGGTCGGCTGCGGGGATCGTCTCTTGTGGCAGTGCCACGAGGCCGGGGCGCCACGGTGAGGTGATCCGCCGGGCGACGGCCTCGGTACGGGTGCGGCGCAGCGTGTCCGCCTGGGCCTTGCCCCGGCCCTCGGCCACGGCCTCGGCCAGGTTCGCGAAGACCACCGTGAGCCCCAGCCAGACGGTGATCAACCAGGCGAAGACGCTGGTGTGCCGGATCGCCGAGTAGGTGGTCAGCGCGAAACCGACCTCCACCACGAACATGACCGGGCGGCGGGCCATCACCCGGGGGTCGAGCTTTCGGAGCGCGTCCGGGAGGGAGCGGACCAACTGTTTCGCATCCAGCGTCCCGCCCGAGACGCGGTGCGCCTGGTGCGCGGGCGGCGCGCCCGCCGACGCCGTCACCGGCGGATCCCTTCCGCCAGCGGCCCCAGGGCGAGGGACGGGAAGTAGGTGAGCCCGACGACGATCAGGACGACGCCGGTCAGCATCCCCACGAACAGGGGCCGGTGGGTGGGCAGCGTGCCGGCGGTCACCGGCACCGGGCTCTGCCGGGCCAGCGATCCGGCCAGGGCCAGCACGAACACCATCGGCAGCAGCCGCCCGAACAGCATCGCCAGGCCGAGCGCGGTGTTCCACCAGGTACTGGTGGCGGTGAGACCGGCGAACGCGGAGCCGTTGTTGTTGGCTGCCGAGGTGAAGGCGTACAGCACCTCGGAGAAGCCGTGCGGGCCGCTGTTGAGCATGGCGGCCCGCTCCGCCGGGAACGTCATCGCCGTGCCGGTGCCGATCAGCACGAGCGCCGGGGTGGCGAGAATGTAGAGGGAAGCGAACTTGATCTCCCGGCTGCCGAGTTTCTTGCCCAGGTACTCGGGTGTGCGACCGACCATCAGACCGGCCACGAAGACGGTCACGATCGCCAGGATCAGCATGCCGTACAGCCCCGAACCCGCGCCGCCCGGCGCGATCTCGCCGAGCATCATGTTGAACAGCAGCACGCCTCCGCCGAGTGGGGAGTACGAGTCGTGGACCGAGTTGACCGCGCCCGTCGAGGTCGAGGTGGTGGAGGCGGCGAACAGCGTCGAGGCCGGGATGCCGAAGCGGACCTCCTTGCCCTCCATCGCCGCGCCCGCCGCTTGGAGTGCCGTGCCCTCGTGCTGCCGTTCGAAGAAGGTCAGCAGGGAGGCGGAGGCGATCCAGAGCAGTGCCATCACGGCGACGATGGCGTGGCCCTGGCGCCGGTCGCCGACCATCGTCCCGAAGGTGCGCGGCAACGAGAAGGAGATCACCAGGAGCAGGTAGATCTCCAGCCAGTTGGTCAGCGGCGTGGGGTTCTCGAACGGATGAGCGGAATTGGCGTTGTAGAAGCCTCCTCCGTTGGTGCCCAGCTCCTTGATGGCCTCCTGGGTGGCCACCGGACCCCCCGGAAGGCTCTGGGTGCCGCCGCTCATCGTGGTGACCTGGACAGCCCCGTGCAGGTTCTCCACCATGCCGCAGGCCACGAAAACGACGGCGAAGACGACTGAGACCGGGAGCAGCAGGCGCAACGTCAGCCGGGTGACGTCCACCCAGAAGTTGCCCACCCGGTCGGTGCGGCTGCGGGCGAATCCCCGGATCAGCGCCGTCACGACGGCGATGCCCACGGCGGCCGAGAGGAAGTTCTGCACCGTCAGCCCCGCCATCTGCACCAGATGGCCCATGCTCGACTCGCCCGAGTACGACTGCCAGTTGGTGTTGGTCACGAAGGAGACCGCGGTGTTCCAGGCGGTCGCGGCGGGCACCGCCGGGAAGCCGAGCGAGAGCCACAGGTGGTTCTGCAGACGCTGGAAGCCGTAGAGGAAGAGCACCGAGACCGCGGAGAAGGCGAGCACGCTGCGCAGATAGGCCGTCCAGGGCTGGTCGAAGTCCGCGTCGACACCGATCAAGCGGTAGAGGCCGCGTTCTGTCCGCAGATGCCTGCGGCTGGTCAGCAGGTGCGCCAGATAGTCACCGAGCGGCCGGTGCGAGAGCGCCAGCGCGACCACCAGGGACAGCGCCTGCAGGCTGCCCGCAAGCGCCGGGTCCACCTCAGAACCTCTCCGGATGGATGAGGGCCAGTACCAGATAGACGATGACGACCGCAGCGACCACCAGTCCCAGGATGTTGTCGGCCGTCACAGGCGCCCCACCCCCTTGGCCAGAGCGGCAAGGACGCCGAACGCGAGGATGGTCACACCGATGAAGGCCAGGTCCACCACGGTGGCTCCACTCCGTAACTGATCGATCGGTCCGGTGAGGAGATTGTCGGCCGCGGAGGAAGGGCATGCCGACTTTTCCTGGGCCGTCGGAGTCGGGTGCAAGGATTGCATCAACGATCGGTGCTGGTTTGTCGCGCGGGGCGCCGGGCCTGCTACACCTGAGGTCAGGAGGTGCACCATGCTCCGGTTCATCACCCGTGGGCCGTTCTCCCTGCTCGCAGCGGTGCTGGCCCCGGTTGCCCTGTGTGCGGTGCTGCTGCCGTGGCGCGGCGGCCTGGCGAACGCCGACGTCGCCCTGATGCTGGTCGTCGTGGTGGTGGCGGTGGCCGCTCTGGGACACCGGGGGGCCGCTGCGCTTGCCGCGGTGGGCGCCGCCCTGTGGTTCGACTTCTTCTTCACCCGGCCCTACGAGCGGTTCA
The DNA here is from genome assembly GCF_040655635.1 of Streptomyces sp. NPDC050388. NCBI lineage: Bacteria > Bacillati > Actinomycetota > Actinomycetes > Kitasatosporales > Streptomycetaceae > Streptomyces > Streptomyces sp. NPDC050388. Next base: position 102,705 of record NZ_JBFAKH010000010.1, on the reverse strand, counting down.
CGATCAGCAAGTCCACCGACATCACCACCGCACTCCTGCTGCTCTGTGTCGGCCTGACGGTCTCCCAACTGGCGGTCCGCGCAAGGCGTTTCCGGGTGACAGCGATCACGGACGCCGGATACCTGGCACGGATCCACGACACCGCTGTGCTCTCCCGCTCGGCCAACTCCGCCCTCACCGTGGTCGACCACGTGGGGGACGAGTTGATCGACCTGCTGCAGCTACGTGGCTGCCGCTTCCAGTACGGCTCCCTGATCGGCCACCCGCCGCGGCTGGAGCGCGACGGCTCGATCACCATCGGGCGCAGGCAGTGGGACGCGGACCGGCTCGGCCTGCCCGACCAGGAGGTGGAGGTGCGCATGTTCGGCAACGGCAGGTACATCGGCCGGTACATGCTCGACCCCACGCCCGGAGCGGTGCCCTCGCGGCAGGCGCGGCTGGTCGCGGTCACCCTGGCCGACCAGGCCGGGGCAGCCATGGACGCCTTGTGGCAGCCGGCGAAGGCGGCATGACGGGACGTTCAGCCCGTGGCCGGCTCTCCCGGCCAGACGCGCAGGCCGAAGACGAAGGTGGTCCCGCCTCCCGAGGTGCTCTCGACCGTGAGTTCGCCGCTCATCGCCTCGACGAAGCCCTTGGCGACCGTGAGGCCGAGTCCCACCCCGCCGTCGGCGCCGCCGTCATGGGGCCGACTGCGCCGGAAGGGCTGGAAGAGGTCGTCCGAGTCGACCTCCGAGATGCCGGGGCCACGATCGATCACCCGCACGTCGACCCGGCCGGCCACGGCGCCGGCGTCGACCACCACCTCGGCGTCCGGCGGGGACCACTGGCGTGCGTTGGCCACCACGTTGGCCAACGCACGCTCCAGCAGTCCGGGGTCGGCCTCGACCTTCGGCAGGCCGTCGGCGATCGCGATCCTGACGTCGGCGGCGGCCTGTTCGTCCGGAAGGCTGTCCACCGCCGCCCGGACCACCTCGTCGAGATCGGCCGGCCGGAGCGTCACCGGCACCGCGCCGACCTGCAAACGGCTCAGGTCCAGGAGGTTGGCCACGAGACGGTTCATCCGCTCCGACTCGGCGCCGATCCTGGTGGCCAGCCCGCGAACGCGCTTCGCGTTCCGTTCGGTCTCGGGTGACCGGAGACCGGCGGCGGCCGCGCTGATCGACGCCAACGGGGTGCGCAGGTCGTGCTCCACCGCCTCCAGCAGGTTGATGTGCAGTGCGTCGGTGCGGGCCAGCGCCTCCGCCGCCCGGGCCTGGGCGGTCAGCCGCTCCCGCTCCCGGACCAGCCGCAGCTGGGTGACGAACGGGCCGAGCAACCGGGCATCCTCCTGGCTCAGCGACGGGCCCGCCAGGACGAGCGCCGTGTCCTGTTCGAGGTCTGCGGCGAAGGCCGCCTCCTCCGGCCGGGCGGGCGGCACCGGGCCCGAGGACGCCACCGGGCGCCACTCCTCGCCCATCCGGACCATGACGGCCGCGCCGTCCAGGGCGAAGGCCTGGCACAGCTCCCCCAGCAGCTCGGGCAGCGCCCGGGCGGCGGAATCCACCGTCTCCCCCGCCAGCCGGGCCAGTACCTGCGCCTCCGCGCGGGCTCGGGCGGCCTGCTGCGAACGCCGGGCCAGACCGTCGATCAGGTGCGCGATGATCCCCGCGACGGCCAGGAACAACAGCAGGGCCGCCATGTCCGCCGCCCGGCCGATGACCAGGTTGTGCCAGGGGGTGGTGAAGAAGTAGTCCGCCGCTACCGCCGCCGTCGCGGTGGTGGCCGCCGCCGGGAGCAGCCCGCCCAGCCGGGCCACCCCGGCGACGAGCAGCAGCAGGCACAACAGCGCCCCGGAAAGGCCGAGTGAGCCGCGTAGCGGCGACAGCACCGCCGCAAGCGCGGTCGCTCCGGCCGGCCCGAGCGACCAGGCCGCCCAGCTCCGCCGCGCCGGCACCGGTGCGGGCCTGCGGCGGTGCGGTGCCGGCGGTACGGCGAGCAGTTCCGGGTCGGGCGGTGGCAGCACCCGGACGTCGATCGGCCCGGCCATGCGGATCACCCGGTTGATCACCGAACCGCCGATCAGCTCCTTCAGCCTCGAGCGGCTCGTCGGCCCGAGCAGGATCTGGGTCGCGCTCTCCGCGCGGGCGAAGTCCACCAGGGCATGCGCGACGTCGCTGCCGCTGATCTCCACATAGCTGCCGTGCAGCTCGCGCAGCAGCCGGCGCTGCTCCTCCAGGCCCGGCGGTTCCGACTGCAGCGTGCCGTCGTCCAGCCGGACGTGGATGCCGATCAGATCGCCGTGCACCCGGGCGGCCGTTCGGGCGCCCCGTCGGATCAGGTGCTCGCCCTGCGGGGCACCGTTCAGGGCGACCGCGATCCGTTCCTTGGTCTCCCAGGGGGCACTGATACCGTGCCGGGCCCGGTAGTCGGCGAGTTCTTCCTCGACCCGGTCTGCCAGCCAGAGCAGCGCCAGTTCGCGCAGCGCACCGAGGTTGCCGGCCCGGAAGTAGTTGTCCAGCGCCACGTCGATCCTGTCGGGCCCGTAGATCTCGCCCTGCGCCATCCGGGTGCGCAGCGCCTCGGGGCTGAGGTCCACCAGCTCGATCCTGTCGGCGGCCCGGACGACCGCGTCGGGGATCCGCTCGTGCTGGACGATGCCGGTGATCTGCTCGACCACGTCGTTGAGGCTCTCCAGATGCTGGATGTTCAGCGTCGTCGCGACGTCGATCCCAGCCCTCAGCAGCTCCCCCACGTCCTGCCAGCGCTTTGCGTGTCTGCTGCCGGGCACGTTGGTGTGGGCCAGCTCGTCCACCAGGGTCAGTGCGGGCCGTCGGACCAGCAGCGCGTCCAGGTCCATCTCGGTCAGCTCGATCCCCCGGTACCGCAACACCCGGCGCGGCACCACCGGCAGATCGGCCAACTGCTGCTCGGTGCCCCGACGGCCGTACGTCTCGACGAACCCCACCACCACGTCGAGGCCGCCCGCGCGCAGCCGGTGCCCCTCGGCGAGCATCGCGTACGTCTTCCCGACGCCTGGCGCGGCTCCCAGGAACACTCGCAGCTTGCCTGCCATGACCGATCGGGGTCCTTCCTCGCCCGTCCCGCAGCTCCATGGTCGCACCGAGCGGCCGCGATGCCGCCCCGTACGGCCCGGTCGATCCGGGCAGCCGGGCGCAGGCGTGGTCCAGGGCGGCACGGTGCATGTCCGCCCTGGACTCGAAGTGCCGGCAGAGCATCACACGGGTGATGTCCGCTTCGCCGACGACGTCCCCGCCATCCCCAGCAGGAGACGGCGGGAGGGGGGCGCGGGGTGCGAGAAGTGGCAGGCCCCGGCCCTCATCCCGGCCGTGATCCCAGATGCACCGACCAGTCCCGTTCCGCCTCCGGCTTGCCGTGCAGGTCGGGGACGCGCTTGAGCCAGTCCGGGCGGCCCTGCCGGGTCCGGGCCGCCCGGCGCGCGTTCTCCTCGGCCAGTTCCTCCGCGGCGGGGAAGTCGGTCGGCAGCCACGCCGGGGAGGCCCGCACGCGCGCGTGGAGATACCCCACGTACGCCTCGCGGGCCGCGTCGGGCGTCGCGAAGTCCGGGTCGTCGGCCAGCCAGGCGTCGGGCACCTCGGCGGTGACGGCCCGCAGCAGTTCCTCGGTCACCCGGGGAGCGAGTTCGGCGTCGGCGGCGCGGACGTCGGGCGCGTAGCGGCCGAGGGCGTGGTGGCGGAAGTCGTACGCCTTCGCCGGGTCGGAGGCGGCCCAGCGGTGGTGGAAGACGAGCGCGGCTCCGTGATCGATGAGCCACAGGCGCGGCGGGGCGACGCCGAGCGTCGGCCAGACCATCAGATTGGAGCTGTGCGTGGTCCGGTCCACGTTCACCGTGAGCGCGTCGAGCCAGACGATCCGCCCGGCCTCCACCGGATCGACGGGGAAGACCTCGGCGACCTCGGGCGTGAAGTCCCGCGCGCCCGACAGGTAGTCCATGCCGAGGTTGGTCCCCGCGCTGACGGAGTGCAGCTCCCGCACCTCCTGGTGGGGCTCGCCGTCGGCGATCGCCGGGTCGAAGTCCACCAGGACCAGCTCCGGAAAACGCAGCCCCAGGGCGCGGGCCAGCTCACCGACGATCACCTCGGCGACCAACGCCTTGCGCCCCTGCGCGGACCCCGTGAACTTGACGACGTACGTGCCGAGGTCGTCGGCCTCGACGAGCCCGGGCACGGAGCCGCCGGACCTCAGGGGCTCGATGTAACGGGTTGCGGTGACCTCGGTCAGCATTTCGCCAGGCTACGCGATCCCCTGACCTTGCAATCCATGACCTCCCCAAAACCCCCGTGTTCCGGGGAGTCGGCCACGATCAGCCCTGGGGAGAATCCGGGGAGTTCCGGCCGGCGCACTGATCTCCCTGCTCCCCGAGCAGTCCGTCGATCACGGTGCGCCCCTTGCTCCCGGCCTCCGGCATGAAGTGAGCATAGTAACCGAGCGTGATGGCCGGCGAGGAGTGCCCGAGCCATCGCGCCAACGTCACCACGGACTCCCCCGCCTCCAGCAGGATCGAGGCACAGGTGTGACGCAGTACGTGAAAACCGTCCTTCGGCGCCGCCTCCCACTGCCACGGCTTCGCCTCCCTGGCACGCGGCGGAATGATCCCGGCCCCGGCGAGCGCGGGCTTCCAGGTGTGGGGGTTCCACGTGTTCACGGCGATGGCGTTGCTGAAGCGCGTGGTGAGCACGAGGGAAAACTTCCTCGTCGGCCTGTCCGGCCCCGGCCTCCCCCAGGGAAGCTCCACCTCCACCGGCGGGAACATCTCAGTGAGTGTCTCGGCGCACCCGATAGCGCAGGTGAAGCACCCGGTTGCCCTGAATCACCACGTCAGGATCCTCCAACAGGTGCTGCGCGTGGACCGACCCGAAGTAGCGCTTGCCGGACCCGAACACGACGGGTACGACGTCCATGCGCACCTCGTCGATCAGGCCCGCGGCAAGCACCTGGCCACCGACGTCGCCGGCGGCGACCTCGACCATGCGGTCACCCGCAAGCTCCTGCGCCTTGGCCACGGCTGCCTCGACGTCGTTGACGAAGTGAAACGGCGCCACGGGGTCCCAGCCCTCGGGCTCCGGTCGGTGCGTCACGACGACCACGTGGTCGATCCCGCCCGGCGGCTTCCCGTCCCAGCCGTCCGTCAGGTCGAAGACGTGGCGGCCGACGATCGTGACTCCGATCTGGTCCCAGTACGGCCGGGTGTAGTCGTAGGACGTCTGCGACACCTTCAGCTCGCCGCTCTCGTCCAACGGGACGTCACCGCTGGACAACCAGTCGAACAGCGGTCCGGGCTGGTCATTCTCGTCCGCGACGAAGCCGTCCACCGACACCGAGCTGTACATGACCACCTTGCCCACGTGGCTCTCCTCTGCTTCGGGGTGCCCCAAATTAGCGTGTCGTGAGCTGTCGCTCTTGTAAGAAATCAATCGGCCGGCAGCGGCCGGCCGTCCAGAGGCGTACCCCGAAGCCGTCGCCCAGGCGCAGGCCGACTTCGCCGACCTCCAGAACGCCGACGACATCCCCCGCCCCCCGCCGAGTCCGCGTCCGGCGGCCGGACGACCCGCTCACCCCGACGCCAGCCGGACCATGATCAATCTCAGCGGCACTTTCTGTACCAACTACTCACATCCGCTCACGACGCCGGCCACCGCTGCTACTTCTCATCAACATTCCATGCCCCTGGACCCGCTGGGCGCTCTCCGAAGTGACCAAGAAGCGCTCTCGGTTTCTGCCTATGCAGCCACGACCGCACCGTGTGGTGTCCATCGGTGAGCAAGACGCAGAAGGCAGTGGTGCCCAGCCCTTCCTGGCGTCCGTACAACTGGGCGACGGCCTCCAGGCGCTCGTTGTGCCCACCTGGCAGAAGCCTTACCAGCCGTGATTCGAACTCCTCGGACGCCAGGCACTGTCCGGCAGGTCACGCCACGGGACACCGGTGCGGACCCGGAACAGGATCCCGTCGAGCACCCCGCGGTGGTCGCTCCACCGGCTTCCCCGGCCGCCCGTCGGCGGCAGATGCGGCTCCAGCAGCGACCACTCGCGATTCGTCGGATCCCCCCGACCCATACCCGAACCAACGAGCACCCGGTCAGAAAGTCACATGATCCGCCGGACAGTCCCTCATCCGCGGCCCGACAGGACGACGCCTCGGGCTCAGTGGCGCACGAGGGCCGCTTCGTCCCGGTCGATTCGCTCGCCGCGCACGGGCGGAGCGCCGCGCACGGCGCCGGCACTGGCCCGAGGGCTGAGGTCGAGGCGACGGAGCAGCTGGGCGTTCATCGCCACCACGACGGTGGACAGCGACATCAGCAGCGCACCCACGGCCATGGGCATGACGAAACCGACCGGGGCGAGCACGCCGACGGCCAGCGGCACGGAGATGAGGTTGTATCCGGCGGCCCACCACAGGTTCTGCTTCATCTTGCGGTACGAGGCGCGGGAGAGCTGGATGACCGACAGCACGGACCGCGGGTCGTCGGAGGCGAGGATGACTCCGGCGGAGGCGATCGCGACATCCGTGCCGGCACCGATGGCGATGCCGACGTCCGCCTGGGCGAGGGCCGGGGCGTCGTTGACCCCGTCGCCGACCATGGCGACCTTCAGCCCCTCCGCCTGGAGCTCCGCGACCTTGGCCGCCTTGTCCTCGGGCCGCACCCCGGCGAACACGCGGTCGATGCCCAGTTCCCCGGCGACGGTGGCGGCCACCGCACGGGCGTCGCCGGTGATCATCACGACCTGGGCGCCCGCTGCGTGCAGGGCGTCCACCGCCTCGCGGGACTCCGGCCGGATCTCGTCGGCCAGCCGCAGCGCACCGATCACCCGGCCGTCGGCGAGGACGTGCAGGATGATCGCGCCCTCCTTCCGCCACGCGTCGGCGACGGGCAACTCGTCGAGGCCGTGCTCCTCGAGGAGGTGGGGACCGCCCACGGCGATCACGGTGCCGTCCACCACCGCCCGCACCCCCACGGCCGGGGAGGAGGAGAAGTCGGTGGCCCCGGGCACCTCCAGCCCGCGCGTCCGTGCCGCCCCGACGACGGCCGTGGCCAGGGGGTGCTCGCTGTAGCTCTCCGCCGCGGCGGCCAGGGCCAGCACGTCGTCCTCGCCACGGCCGCCGGCGGGTTCGATCCCGGTCACCGTGGGCTCGCCCTTGGTCAAGGTGCCGGTCTTGTCGAACAGGACGGCGTCGACGGTGCGCATCGACTCCAGCGCCATGCGGTCCTTGACCAGCACCCCGCCCTTGGCGGCGCGCTCCGTGGCGATGGAGACCACCAGCGGGATCGCCAGACCCAGTGCGTGGGGGCAGGCGATGACCAGCACCGTGATCACGCGGATCCAGGCCTGCTCGGGCGTACCCAGCAGCAGCCAGGCGACCAAGGTGATCACGGCGGCGCCGAGGGCGAACCAGAACAGCCAGCCGGCGGCCTTGTCGGCCAGGCGCTGGGCGCGGGTGGAGGAGGACTGGGCCTCGGCGACCAGGCGCTGGATGCCCGCGAGGGCGGTGTCGTCCCCGACGGCGGAGATCCGCACCCGCAGTGCGCTGTCGGTGGCCACCGTGCCGGCGACGACCTGGTCGCCGACCCCGCGCCGCACCGGCCTGGACTCACCGGTGATCATCGACTCGTCGACGTCGGCCCCGCCGTCGACCACCTCGCCATCGGCCGGGACACGGCCGCCGGGGCGGACGATGACGACGTCACCGAGCCGGAGCTCCGACGGGGCGACAACGACGACGGTGTCGCCCTCGATCCTCTCCGCCTCGTCGGGCAGGAGTGCGGCGAGGGAGTCCAGGGCGGAGGAGGTCTGGGCGAGGGAGCGCATCTCGATCCAGTGACCGAGCAGCATGATCACGACCAGGAGGGCGAGCTCCCACCAGAACTCGAGCTCGTGGGACAGCACGCCGAGCGTGGCGCCCCAGGATGCGAGGAAGGCCACGGTGATGGCCATGCCGATCAGCAGCATCATCCCGGGCTTGCGGGCCTTGAGTTCACTGACGGCGCCGGTCAGGAACGGCCGGCCGCCCCAGACGTAGATCACGGTGCCCAGGACTGGCGAGACCCACGTGAGCCCGGGAACGTCCGGCAGGTCGTAGCCCAGGACCGTCGCGAACATCGGGCTGAGCAGCACGGTGGGAGCAGCGAGTGCGAGCATGATCCAGAAAAGTCGGCGGAACTGCCCGACATGGTCACCGTGACCGCCGTGACCTGTGTGAGACATGTCGTGACCGGGGTGCGGGTCCTGGCCCCCGTGGCCGTCGTGGACGTGCTCATGCATGGCGTCGGTGTCCACCCCGCCGTGCCGGTCGTGCTCGGGCACCGGGCCATGCGTGGCCTCCCGGGCGTGGCCCTGCCCCTCACCTTGTATGCCTGGGTGCGATCCGTGCTCGTGGTGGGGCGTGCTCATCGCTTCCTCTCCGGGCACCCCTGCGGTCGGGACACCCTGACTGATACCCTAGGGGGGTATCAATGCAGACCGTGCGTGAACCGTTCGTATTCCCGACCGGGCCCGAATTCATGATCTCCGTCGTCTCTTCGCGGATGGGCGGTTGGTGCAGCTCGGGGGCCGGTCGCCGCTTTCGGACGCCGTCCGCGCAGGTCCACGAGAGGCTGGGCAGGCCGGTCCGCCGGGGTGACGGCGGCCGGTAGGTACTCCCCGTGGAGGGTGTGCCGCTCGAAAAGTTGTCGCCGCATGGGGACGCTGGCACCCTCGGACACCACCGACAGGCGTGGCAGGTCCTCGGGGTCGCCGTACTGGTCACAGTGGTCGATGCGACGCTGGAGCTCGGCCGCGAGGCCGACCAGGGCGGCATGGATGTCGGTGACGTCGGCGCGGTACGTCACCGTCAGCAGCCCCTTCGTCCACTGGTAGGAGATCCGTTCAGCGTTGAGGACCAGGGCGTAGGCGCTGTGGTGCAGGAGCTGGGCGGTGAGAGTACGGAGGACCGTCGAGCTGCCACCGCCGCTGCCGGTGCAGGCCAGGTCGTGCGCGGCGATGTCCAAGTCGGCGGAGACGATGCAGCCACCGACATCGATCCTGCCGCCGGGTGCGGACTCGAGGGCCTTGGCCACCGGCTCAGGTGCCTTGGGCTCCTTGAAGAAGGCCTTTCAGCAGGCCACCACCCTGGCATCGATACGGCAGAGGCGAATACCGAGTCCTGCAGAACTTCTCGACGTCTCACCGCCGACCATGCACGAGCTCGTCAGGAACGCACGAGGCGGGCGATGGCGTTCGTCCTGACCGCGGGGCAGGCCGCGGACAGCCCGCAGTTCCTCCCCGTGCTGGGGAGGATACGGGTCCGCGGCCCCGTCGGCCGTCCTCGGACCCGACCGGAAGCGGTCGCCGGGGACGAGGCCTACTCGTCCCGCAGCAACCGCTTCCACCTGCGGAAACGCGGCATCAAGGCGGTCATCCCGGAGAAGGGGGACCAGACCGCGAACCGGGCGAAGAAGGGCGGCAAGGGTGGTCGGCCTGTCGGCCACGACGCCGACCTCTACAAGGAACGGAACACCGTCGAACGGCTGATCAACAAGTTCAAGGCCTGGCGGGGCATTGCCACGCGGTACGACAAGACCCCGGAAAGCTGCCTCGCCGGCCTCCACTTGCGGGCCTCGATGATCTGGATCAAAGACCTCACGCGGGCCACCTCTTGATCGCAACCCGATACGCGCCCTAGGGGCGTTCCGCTTGGCTGTACGGCCGGTGGAGCGCGGTCCAGGTGCGGCCGCCATCGGTGGATTCGTAGACGGTGTCGGTGCTGTCGGCGGCCAGCAGGTGCCGGGCGGTTGCGGCGGTGAGCACGGTGGGCTCGCCGCCGGTGGGCAGGCGGCCCTGTTCGGTCCATGTCTGGCCGCCGCGGCTGGTGACCACGCGGCCGTCCGCGGCCAGGGCGACCAGCAGCCCGGACTCCGGTTCGTCGACCGCCACCAGGGCACGCGGTGTCCTTGGTGAGTCGGGGCCAGGCGGCCTCGCGCAGCAGGCGCAGGCCGTTGAGGCCGACGATGACGGTGGAGCCCTCGTGTCCGGCGACGCCGAGGGGCAGCGGGAGGGCGCCGAGCAGGTCCCAGGCGACCAGGGCGGTGAGGAGATCGACCTCCGCCAGCGGCTCCAGGCGCAGCCCCACCCCAACACCGGAGACATTCCCCATGGGTGACCTCGCGACTGTACGCGCGCAAGAGTACGGCAAGGTGTACGACGAACTCCTCGGTGCCGCCGCCCGGCTCGACATGCTGCGGCACCCGGAGAGCGGGGGCGTCGCCCCTCACGCGACCGCGGCCCTGCACGCGGTCCGGTTCGCCGCCACCACCCTGTGGCCGACCGCCCCGAGCACCCCGCCGCCCGGGGCCGGACAAGGTCGTCAGCCCCCCGGGACATCTGCCCGGACACCGGACTGGCCCGCCTCTCCTACGGCCAGGCGCGCGCCCTGCTGGACGAGCACACCGCGGTGCGGGCCGGGAACGGGCTGGAACCTGAACGAGTACCGCCATTCAGCCCTGACCCACCTCGAAGAGCAGGGAGCCCCGCTGCTGATGCTCCTGGCGAAGTCCCGGCACAAGAAGCCGGAGAACGTCCGCCGCTACTGCAAGCCCTCCCCAGAGGCCATCGCCGAGGTCACCAGCCTGCTCGCCTCTGGCGGCAACAGGCGCTGACCCGTCGTGACGGCCTGGGCCGCCCAGGGGCCTGGAGGCATGGGCGGCGAGGAAACGGCCGACGGGCCGTTTGGCCCTGGTAGGAACTGTGTGCCCCCGCTCAGGAAGGCCGTTCGTCACCGACACTGGAGACAGGAGTTCCGCATCAGCCGAGGGAAGGTGATCGGGATGATGTGGTACGGCGGCTGGGGATGGGGCGCCTGGTTCCTCATGCTCGTGATCACGGTGCTGTTCTGGGCCGTGGTGGTCGCCGCGGTCATCGCACTCGTCCGCTACCTCACGGCCACCCACCGCGGCCACCAGCCCGGCCCGCCTCCCGCATCCGGTGAACCGGGGTGGGGCAGCAGGCGAGCGGAAGACCTGCTCGCCGAGCGGTTCGCCCGCGGGGAGATCGACGAGGAGGAGTACAAACGCCGCCTGGTGCTGCTGCGGGAGCACCGGTGAACGCGCAGCGGCGCCGCGGGGTGTGGCTGGTCATCGCCGGTGCGATCGCCGCGCTGGTCCTGGGCGTGGCCACGACGATATCGCTCGCCGCCATCGGCGCCTTCCGTGGACCCGCCCCGGCCGGCCGTACGGGGCCAGGGGCACGGTGCAGCCCACCCTCGCTGGCCGGCCAGGTGGTCGATGTGACCGTCGGCGACATGGGCGGGATGATGGGCGCCCCCCGCGGACACGTCCCGCCAGGCGGCGAACCCGGCGGGTCCGGCGGGTCCGGCATGGGCATGATGTGGCTGCGCGCCGCGCCGAGCACGGTTCCCGCCGGCACCGTGTCGCTGCGGGTGGTCAACGCCGGAGCCCCCACCCACGAGGTCGTCGTGCTGCCGCTGCGGGCCGGCCAGACCGTGGGCGAACGGCCGGTCGGCTCGGACGGGAAGGTCAGCGAGGCGGGCAGCCTGGGCGAGGCCTCGCGCAGCTGCGGCGGCGGCGCGGGCGACGGCATCACCTCCGGCACGGCGGGCTGGACCACTCTGCCCCTCCGCCCCGGCCGCTATGAGCTGGTGTGCAACATGCCCGGCCACTACGCGGCCGGCATGTACGACGAATTCGACGTCACCAGCCGGTAGGGCGCGCTCGACGGTCAGCCGCTCGGATGTGGACGCTCACTCCTCATCGACTGCTCAGCGCCAATGGCGGTTCCGTCGGTCCTACCGACGCCAATTGCATCGGAGGCGAAGAGACGACACCCGACCCGGAGGTCACCCCCGAACTGCGGGCGAGCGGTCCCACCAGGGACGTTGGACCTCGGCATCGGGCGGAACCACGACAGCCGTCACGTCGGCGCCTTTGTGGCTGCGTCACTCCATCGGGCGGTTGACCTGCGAAGACGCCCCCAGGTTCGCACCTGATGCGGAATTCTCGCATCAGACGCGACAGACGGAGAGTGATCGTGGGCGGGGACGGTCTCGTGCCGGGAGCTGCTCGACTGCCCCGGGGGTCGGCCCTCCCGGGGCAGAACACTCAGCCCGCCCGGGCGGCGGCGAGGTGGGCGTCCACGGCGACGACACCGTCGACGCCCTGGCAGAGCCCCACGACCACCGGAACGAGCCGCGGTTCCGGGACGTGCCCCCGAAGGGTGACGGCCCCGTCCCGGACCTCGACCGCGACGGTGCCCTCGCCCAGGCCGAGGAGGCGCCCCAGGACGTCCCGCTCGACCTCGCCGCGGATCTCGGCGTCGGAGCGGATGAAGGCGTCGAGCAGGTCGCTGCGGGTGACGATGCCGGTGAGGAGCCCGTCGTCGCCGACCACCGGCAGCTGCTTGACGTGCCGCCTGCGGAGTTCCCGCGCGGCCCGGGGGATCGTCCAGTCGGCGCGGGCGGTGAAGACGGGGCTGCTCATGAGCGCGCCCGCGGTCCGGGCCCGGGCCTTGCCCCAGGAGCGCTCGTCGTTTCCGTCCTGGCCCTGCGGATCGGGCAGGCCGGTCTCGTGTCGCAGCACGTCGGAGGCGGACACGACGCCGACGGGAGCGCCGTCCTCGTCGACGACCGGGGCCGCGACGATGTCGTTCGCGTCCAGCAGGGCGGCGACCTCCTGGAGTGGTGTGGCGGGGCGGAAGGTGACGACCTCCTCGGTCATCACGTCCCCGACCGTGCGGCGGTACAGCATGGCATCGGCCTCCTCCGCTGTGCGACGGTCTGCCCGGGCGGACCGCACGCGGCGCGCCGGCCTCCGCGCCCTTGCCGGCTCGTCCACGCCGTCCTCCCTCCCCATGACAGCACCGCACCGCTCCGGCGACCAGTGACGTTCGGCCTGGCGGGGAGGTCGGCGGTCCCACGGCCAGGAGTGCGGCCGAGCGCGCGGCAGATGCCAGCGACGCTGGACGCCTGGCCCGTGCGCTTGCCGAGGGGGACGATCAGGTAGCTTCCTGACCGCTCCCTCGGCGTCATTGAGCCGCGGGCTTCAGCCGCGAATACGCGCCCCCCGACATGCGGCCTCACCAGTCCCGAGGCCAGCCGGCGGGCATGAGACTCACCGCGCGGGGAGGTCCGCAGCGGGCGGACGCAGACACCCGCCGGATGTGCACCGTCTCGCCCACGGCCGCCTTGTCAGCAGCCGTCGCCTTCGGTGGCTTCCGCTGCCGTGCGCTGCGTTTTCTCCGGACTGTCGGTGTCACGCTCCCGCGCCGGGTTCCGGCACCGGCTTTCCCGGCGGGGTGAAGGCGGCCAGCACCGTGGCGGTGATGTGGGCGGCGGCGCGGTCGGAGGCGAGACGGCCGGCGCGGATCTCGTCGGCGGCGCTGTGCATGACCGAGTGCAGGACATTGACCAGCCAGGCGATCGGCAGGTCCGTGCGGAAGACCCCCTCGGCGCGGCCGCGGGCGACCAGTGTCTCCACCCGGGCGGCGGGGCCGCTGTGCAGCTCACGGATGCGCCCCGCGGGCAGTTCCCGCTGGGCGGCGACGAGCAAGGCCCGCGCCTCATCCACCGGATGCCAGCCGACCTCGACGTAACGCGCCAGCGCGACGAGCGGATCTCCGGACAGATCGATCGCGTCCAACGCCTCGTTACCCCGGTCGATGGCACGACTCATCGCCGCATCGACGACCTCCGCCTGCTCGGCCGACGCCCGGTCGCGGCGGGCATCTTCGTGATCGCGGTGGCCACGGCTTTGATGGTGGGGGTCTTCTTCCTCGGCTCCTTCTACCTCCAGAACCACCAGGGCCACGGCGCCCTGACGACCGGCGTGCTGTTCCTCCCGGTGGCGCTGCTGACCATGGCCGCCGCCACCGCCGCCGGCCGCGTGATCGGCCGCCTCGGGGCCCGGTCGCTGGCAGCGGTCGCCCTGCTCATCGCGGCCGCCGGATTCCTCGTCCCGGTGCTCTGGCCCGGGACTACCGCCGTGGTCGTCGGCGTGAGCGTCGCGGCGGCCGGCCTGGGCGCCCTGTTCGTGGTCGCCTCGGCCACCGCACTGGGCAGCGTCGCCCCGCACGAGGCCGGCGTGGCCTCCGGAATCGTCAGCACCTTCCACGAGTTCGGCGCCTCGGCCGGCGCCGCGACCGTCTCCAGCGCCGCAGCCGCCGGCATCGCCGCCCACACCGGCACCCAAGCCACCTCCGGCTTCGACGACGCGTTCCTCGTGGCCACGGGCGTGGCCGCACTCTCCGCCGTCATCGCCCTGTGGCTGGTCCCGCCCCAAAACGAGTAGGCCAAGCAGCACATGGCCTCCGGGCCGGGCGCGGACTCCATGCCGCCGTGTCGACGAAGGTCAGGCGCTGGGGGCCGAACAGCACTGCCCTCTGCCCGAACGGCGGCTGGGGAAGGTGGACGGCATCCAGCGTGACCTTCTAGGTGGACAACTTGACGACGTAGGTGCCGAGGTCGTCGGCCTCGACGAGCCCGGGCACGGAGCCGCCGGACCGCAAGGGCACGAGATAGCGGGTGGCGGTGACTTCAGACAGCATCTCCCCAGGCTGTACGGGGGCTATACGGGGCCGAGCCGCAGAGTTTCCGAGCGTCGGCGGCGGTCGGTGTCAGGTGCGGGGTGCTCGGTCGAGGCCGGTGAGCGCGCGTCCCATGCGTGCGAGCGCCCGGCGCAGGATCGCCGGTGAGGTCGCGAAGTTGAGACGTACGCATCCCGCGCCGCCGGTGCCGAAGACGTGCCCGGAGCTGAGGGCGACGCGAGCCTCGTCCAGGAACATCCTCGCCGGTCCGGCGAGGTCGCTGACGACGCCCGGTCCGTCGGCCGGACCGTCGTCGTGCAGTCCGAGCCCGGTGCAGTCCAGCCAGGCGAGGTAGGTGCCCTGGGGCGGGACGTACCCCACGCCGGGGAGGTGTTCGTCGATCAGCTTGCCCAGCAGGCTCCGGTTGTCGTCGAGTCCGAGCAGGAGTTCGTCGAGCCAGTCGGTGCCGTCGCGGAACGCCGCGGTGTGGGCGAGGACGCCCAGGTGGCTGGGGCCGTGGCCGACCTCTTCGGGCATGCGTCGAAGGTCGTCCGCGGCCTCGGTGCCGGCGATGGCCACGGCGGCCTTGAGGCCGGCCAGGTTCCACGCCTTGGACGCGGAGGTCAGGGCGAACCCGTTCTCGGAGCCGGGGACGCTGAGAAACGGTGTGAAGACGGCTCCCGGCAGCACCAGCGGGGCGTGGATCTCGTCGGAGACCACCCGGACACCGTGCCGGCGGGCGAGCGCGGCGATCGCTTCGAGCTCCGCGCGGGTGTGGACGACACCGGTCGGATTGTGCGGGTTGCTCATCAGGAAGGCCGCGCGGCGACCGTGTCGCCGTGCGCGTATGAAGGCGTCTTCGAGGTCGGCGAGGTCGATCCGCCGGTCGGGGCCCAGGCGGGCCTCGACGACGTCCCGGCCGTCGTGCGCGACGAACGCGTAGAACGGCGGGTAGACGGGTGAGCAGACGACGACCGCGTCGCCGGGGCCGGTGATGAGGCGGAGGACCTCGACGATGCCCAGCATGACGTCGGGCACGATCGCGGTGTTCTCCACCCGCAGGCCCTCCCACCGCCATCGCGCGGCGGCGAAGTCGGCGAGGGCTTCGGCGTAAGCGGTGCCGTACGGGTATCCGGTGTCCCCCAGGTCGACGGCCCGGTGCAGCGCGTCGGCGACGGCGGGGGCCAGGGGGACGTCCATCTCCGCCACCCAGAGCGGGAGGACGTCCTCGGGGTGCGTGCGCCACTTCATGCTGGTGCGCTGCCGCAACTGGTCCAGGGACAGCCTGGCCAGCGGGTCGGTGCGGTCGCCGTCCCCGGGCTCGGGCTCGGAGGGTGAGTGGTGCGTGGCCTCGCTCATGCGTAGCTCCCCTCGCCCGGGAGGACCGGGCCTGTGTGGTGACCGTGCGATCGTCCTGCTGGACAGTACTCCGTTTCCCCCGCGTGCCGGCCGGGAGAACTGACGGGGCGAGCGGTCGCCGGACCGGCTGCCGGTGGACGCCTGGCAGCCGGTGTGATCGGCCCTCCCTGGCCGGTCGTCCGGCGAGCCGGTGCCACCGTGTCCGGCAGCCGCACCCGCGCCCGGGTCCCGCCGGCTCCGTGCGGGACGGGTGGCGCGGTCCTCCGGGACCGGAACCGAGGGGCATGACCGAGTCGATGACCCGGTCAAAGCCCAGGATGCCGGGGAGCTCGCGCAGGTCCGGCGGCCCGCCTGGCCGAACGGTGCGGCCTGCCCGGTCTGGTCCGGGAGAAGGTCCGCCTGACCGAACGCCGGCCCGGGCAGGACGGCTTCACGCAACTGTTCACCGCACTGCATGCGCCACCGCACCCCGTCCGACGCGCCTTGACCGACTCGCCCGCAAGGGCCCGAGAGAACCGACAGGCGCCACCGATAGGCGCCACGGACATAGCCGGACAGTGCCACATGGAGGTGAGCCACATTGCGGCGTCCAGTTCGTCATCGCCGACGACGGCTGTCCCTGATCACCCCACCGCCACAGACAGGCGCCACCGATGGGCGCCACAGACATAGCCGGACAGTGCCACATGGGGGTGAGCCACATTGTGGCGTCCAGGTGGCGTGAAACACACTGCCCGGACGTCGCTCAGGAACCGAATCCGTGATGGACCCCTGGGGCGTATCCGTCGTCGCATTGAGGAGCCATACGGCCATGCGTAGATCCGTTCTTCTTCCCGCCACCGCGGCCGCGATCGCCGCCGCGTTCACCGCTGCGTGCTCCAGCCCGGGCAGCAGCACCGCCTCCGAGTCGAAGGAGGTGAAGGTCGCCCTCGTCACCTCCACCAGTGGGCCGCTGGCCTCCTACGGCGAGCAGTACCTGCAAGGCTTCGAAGCCGGCCTCGACCACGCCACCGAAGGCACCGGCGCCGTCGACGGCATCAAGGTCACCGTGCTGAAGGACGACGACGCCGGTGATCCGGCCAAGGGCGTCTCCCTGGCCAAGAAGCGCATCGGCCAGGGGGTGCCGATCATCGCCGGCACCGCGGCCTCCGGGGTGGCCACCCAGATCGCCCCGGTGGCGGCGCAGAACAAGACGCTGTACATCAGCGGACCCGCGGCCACCGACGCGGTCACCGGCGTCAACCGCTACACCTTCCGCTCCGGACGTCAGACCTACCAGGACGTGACGACCGCCAAGCACATCCTGGGCGACTCCCGGGGCAAGAAGGTCGTCGTCCTGGCCCAGGACAGCGCCTTCGGGCAGGCCAACGCCGAGGCCGTCAAGTCCGTGCTGGGCACCGGCGGCACCACGGTGACCTCGGTGCTGGCGCCGCCCAGCGCCACCGATCTGACCCCCGTGGCGAGCAAGGTCAAGGCGGCCGAGCCGGACATGGTCTTCGTCGCCTGGGCGGGAGACACCGCCCAGTCGATGTGGTCCACCCTGGACCAGCAGGGCGTGCTGGATGCCGCCACCGTCGTCACCGGCCTGGACATCCGGGCCAGTTACCCGGTCTTCGGCAAGGCCCGCGAGAAGGTCACCCTGCTGGCCCACTACGTGCCCGAGGCCACCAGCACGCCGGAGGCCGAGGCCATGCGGGCGTACTTCGCGAAGAAGAAGTGGGACGAGGACCTGTTCTCGCCGGACGGCTTCAACGCCGCCCAGATGGTCGTCGAGGCCATCAAGGCCGGTGGAGCGGACGGGGACACCGACGCCATGATCAAGGCCCTGGAGGGCTTCACCTTCTCCGGGGTCAAGGGGAAGAACACCGTACGGGCGGGCGACCACGCACTGCTGCAGCCCACCTTCCAGGCGAAGTTCGCCTCGGCCGACCACCCGGAGGTGTCAAGGACCTTCCCCGCCGAGCAGGTCGCGCCCGCCGAGAAGAAGATCGGCTGACGCATGACGCCCGTACTGCAACTGGACCGGCTCAGCTGGTCGGTCGGTGGCGCCGGCATCATCAACGAGGTGTCCCTCGCCGTGCGCGAGGGAGAACTGCTGGCCGTCATCGGCCCCAACGGGGCCGGAAAGACCTCCCTGTTCAACCTCGTCTCCGGCCTGACCTCTCCGACCGGCGGCACCATCCGCCTCGACGGTCACGACATCACCTCCCTGCCGCCGCACCGGCGTTCTCGCCGGGGCATCGGG
Organism: Streptomyces sp. NPDC050388; assembly: GCF_040655635.1. Classification (NCBI taxonomy): domain Bacteria; kingdom Bacillati; phylum Actinomycetota; class Actinomycetes; order Kitasatosporales; family Streptomycetaceae; genus Streptomyces; species Streptomyces sp. NPDC050388. The sequence goes on along the minus strand of NZ_JBFAKH010000010.1, from coordinate 84,575 downwards.
CGGACCTTCCAGTCGTCCTCGGTCTTTTCGACCATGACGGTGGCCGAACACGTGGAGCTGGCCGCCCGGTCCGCCGGGGTGCGCCGTGTGAGCGCGGCCGACGTGACGGGGGTGCTGGCCCGGGTTCGCCTGGCCGACCGCGGCGCCGATCTCGCGGCCGGCCTGTCCCACGGCGACAAGCGCAAACTCGAGTTGGCGATGCTTCTCGCGCCCACCCTCGCCGGCGGCTCGGCCGGAGCGCGGTTGATGCTGCTCGACGAGCCGATGGCGGGTGTGGCCGCGGAGGAGACCGGCGAACTCACCGACCTCATCCGTTCGCTGCACCGCGACGAGGGCCGGACCGTGATGCTCGTCGAGCATCACATGGAAGTGGTACTCGGCCTGGCCGACCGGGTCGCCGTCATGCACCACGGACAACTGCTCGCCGCCGCGGCACCGGCCGAGGTCATGGCGAACGCGACCGTCCAGCAGGCCTACCTGGGAGACGAGCTCTGATGTCATCTCCACCGATACTCACCGTCAGCGGCCTCGAAGTGAACATCGCCGGGTCGCACATCCTCAAGGGCATCAGTTTCGACGTCCCGGCCTCCGGGGTGACCGCCCTGCTGGGGCGCAACGGCGTCGGCAAGACCACCACGATCCGCGCGGTCCTCGGACTGCTGCCCGACGGCGGACAGGTGAGCGCGGGCCGCGTCACTTTCGACGGCCACGACATCACCGCCGAACCCACCCACCGCACGGTACGCCGCGGCATCGGATACGCCCCCGAGGACCGCGGGATCTTCGCCGGCCTGACCGTCGCCGAGAACCTCGCCCTGGCCGAACGCCCGGGCAGCGCCCACCACTACGACCTCGTGCACGATCTGTTCCCCGAACTCGCCACCCGCAGCGGCCAGCGCGCCGGCACCCTGTCCGGCGGCCAGCAGCAGATGGTCGCCCTCGCCCGGACCCTGCTCAACGACAACGCTCTGGTCATCGTGGACGAACCCACCAAGGGCCTGGCTCCCCGCGTGGTCACCGAGGCCGCCGAGGTCCTGGAGCGCGCCGCGGAGCGGGTGCCGCTCCTGCTGGTCGAACAGAACCTCGCCGTCGTCCGCCGACTGGCTCGCAGCGCCGTCGTGCTGGACGCCGGACAGGTGGTGCACACCGGTGACGCGCGCGAACTGCTCGCGGACACGGAGCGGACGACCGCGCTGCTGGGTGTCGGCAGCCACTCGAAGAACGGAGCCGCCTGATGGACACCCTCGTCCTGCTCACCCTGACCGGTCTCGGCCTGGGGGCCCTGTACTTCCTCATCGCTTCCGGTCTGGCCCTGATCTTCGGGCTGATGGACGTGCTGAACTTCGCGCACGGCGCGTTCCTCACCGTCGCCGGCTACACCGCCTGGCTCACCGCCGAGGCGGTCGGCGGGGTTCCGGGGCTGCTGCTGGCAGCCGTGGTGGGAACGGCCACCGGCCTCGCCCTGGCGGTGGTGGTGGAGCTGGTTCTCATCCGGCGGCTGTACGGCCGGGTCAAGGAGCAGATCCTGGTCACCGTCGGGCTCTCACTGGCCATTCCGGCGGCGGTACAGACCATCTGGGGCGCCGACGCCCGCGCCTTCCCGGTGCCGGACGCGCTGAGCGGCACCGTCGGGGTGCTCGGCGCCCAGGTGCCCGTCAACCGCTTCCTGCTGATCGCGGTGGCGGTACTCGTTCTCTTCGGCGTCCAGATGTTCCTGTCCCGTACCCGCTACGGGCTCATCGTCCGCGCCGGGGTCGAGGACCGGGCGATGGTGACGGCGCTGGGCATCGACGTCACCCGGGCCTTCACCCTCGTCTTCGCGCTCGGCGGTGCCCTGGCGGGGCTCGCCGGCGTGCTGGGCGGAATCTACTTCAGCTCGCTCTCCCCCCATCAGGGAACGTCGCTGCTCATCTTCGCCTTCGTCGTCGTGATCATCGGTGGCCTCGGCTCGATCACCGGCGTCGCGCTGTCCGCACTCAGCGTGGGCCTGGTGCAGCAGTACGCCAACTACTACGCGGGCGGCTACGGCGACCTCGCCGTCATCATCCTGCTCGCCGCCGTGGTGCTGGCCCGGCCGAAGGCCGGCACCGACTCGCCGCTGCAGCGGCTGCGGCGCGCGTTCACCGCACCCCGGGCACAATCCGCAGGAGGCACGGCATGACCGCCACCCGTACCCCGCAGGCGACCCCCGCCGCACCGGTGAAGCGGTCCGCAGCACCGCGGGCCGGGCGTCTGCGGCGGGTCCGGTCGGTGACCGTCCCGGCCGCCGTGCTGCTGGTGCTCGCGCTGCTGCCGTACTCGGCGGTGGACATCCCCGTACTCCTCGACGGCCCGGTCAACTCCCCGGGATCACTGCAGCTGTTCGCGCTCTGCCTGGTCTTCGGCGCGCTCGCGCTCGGCTACGACCTGATGTTCGGCCGCACCGGACTGCTGTCCTTCGGCCACGCCCTGTACATCGCCGGCGGCGCCTACGGCACGCAGCTGGCCATGGCCGAACTCGGCCTCGGTCTGCTGCCCGCCGCCCTGCTCACCCTGGTTCTCGGCACTGTGGCCGCCCTCGTCCTCGGCGCCATCTCGTTGCGCACGCTCGCCCTCGGCGGCGTCGGCTTCGCCATGGTCACCCTGGCCTTCGCCCAGGCGGGCGCGATCTGGGTGGAGCGCAACCCCGGCGGTCTCACCGGCGGCGAGGAGGGCCTGCCACTGCACACCGACGGGGTGCCGGCAGCGCTGGTCGGCGTGCAGAACACCGCCAACATCTACTGGCTCGCCCTCGGCTACCTGGCCCTGGTCGCCACCGTCGTGTGGATCGCCACCGCCCGCCCGGTCGGCCGCGTCTGGCAGGGGATCCGCGACAACGAACAGCGCGTCGCGGTCCTCGGCCGCAGCCCGTTCGCCTACAAGCTCGGCGCCTTCACCCTCGCTTCCGCACTCGCCCTTCTCGGCGGCGTGCTGCACCTCTTGGTCACCGCGGGCGCCACTCCGCACACCTCCACCTCGGAGTTCACGCTCACCCTGCTGGTCATGGCGGTGCTGGGCGGTAGCGGCACCCGCTGGGGGCCGATCGTCGGCGGGGTGCTCTTCACCTACCTCGACCAGCGGCTCGGTGGCTGGAACCTCGGCGTGGAGCCCATGCTGATTCTGGGTGCGCTCTTCATCATCGCCGTCTACGCGGCCCCCGGCGGCATCGTCGCCCTGGGCCGGAGGAGGAGTTCGTGACCGTGCCCACCCGAGGCATCATGCAGAGTCTCACCGCCCCGGTGGACGGCGGTGAACTCGCCGTCACCCGGTGGCCGGGCGACGGCCCGCCGGTCATCGCGCTGCACGGCATCACCGCCAACTCCCTGGCCTTCGCCGCCGTGGCCGAAGCGTTGCCCGACGCCGATTTCTACGCTCCCGACCTGCGGGGCCGAGCCGCCAGCGCGGCTCTGCCCGGTCCGTACGGCCTGGCCGCCCACGTCCGCGACATCCTCGCGCTGCTCGACCACCTCGGCCGGCGGCAGGCGGTGCTCCTCGGCCACTCCATGGGCGCTTTCGTCGCCGCCCTGGCCGCCGCCCGGCACCCGGAGCGCTTCCCGCGCGTGGTCCTGGTCGACGGCGGCCTGGGTTTTCCCGCCCCCCCGGGCACCACCATCGACGAGCTGCTGCAGGCCGTCATCGGCCCGGCGATGGACCGGCTGTCGATGACCTTCGAAGACCGAGAGGCCTACCTCGAGTTCTTCCGGGCCCACCCCGCGCTCGCCCCGCACTGGAGCCCACAGGTGGCCGCCTACGTCGACCGCGACCTCACAGGTCGCTCACCCGAGCTGCGCAGCAGCTGCGTACTCGACGCGGTACGCGCGGACGGCGCCGACGTGCTCAGTGACCCCGAAACCCTGGCCGCCATCCATCAGCCACATGTGCACGGCGCCCTGCTCTGGGCCGAACGCGGCCTGCTCGACGAACCGCAGGCCCTCTACGATCCGGGTCGTATCGCCGCGGCTGCCCTTGACCCCGACCGGATGCCCGCCCGGTGTATCGGCGACACCAACCACTACTCGATCCTGTTCCCGCCGGCCGTCGGCGAGGTCGCGACCGCCGTGCGGGCCTCGACGCACACTTCGGGCAGGTGGTGAGGCGCGCCGGTTGTGGGCGCCCGGTCGGCGGCCCTCTATCACGTTCGGTGGTGACAGGGGGTCACGTCGGCCGAGGAGGACGCGGTGGCGGAGGAGCGGGAAGCCTGTCCGCCCGTACGTCTGCCGCGCGATCAGCTCGGTCCTGGGGGTGACGCCTCCGGTCCCACCGTTGTGGTACGGGAGCGTGAACGCGGCGGTCACGGCGTCACGGTCCCGCTCCGGACCGCGGGTGAAGGCGTGCGGGTGCGGCAGGTCGGCCGCGTGGACCTGGGCGTTCCAGAGCTCGAGCGTGTCGGCGCTTCCTGGGCGGGGCTTCAGCGGAACCGTCCCGGCACACGGCCTCGGTGCCCGGATGCTCGCGCAGCCGCGCCTGAAGTGCGTCGGCCGTGCGGCCGGGCAGCACGGCCGACGCGCTCATGGCTCTCGGCGTCGGTCACCGACGTGGCACAGCGGTGCCGCCGGCACGGGGCGAAGTCGTCGACGCCGGTCGCCCGGGGCACCCGCCCGGTGGGCCACGGGACCCGCAGCAGGGCGCGCAGGGCCGTGTGACGCGACAGGCGCACCGCGAGTGCCGTCGGCAGGCGTGCCCCGCCCGGCCCGGCCCGCCGACTCCTTGACCACGGGCTTGACCTGCCTGGTCGAACGGGCTGTACGCCGTCGGTGCCGCTCCGGAATCCGGGCGCCTGCCCGCGGAAGGTGTGGCGGCGGCCGCGCGTGGGACACCCCAGGCGCCGCACCCGGAGACGGACCACTACCCGCCGCCCGTCCACGGGCGCGTCGGCCACGGCCCGCAGATGACAGCCGTGCGCACGTCATGACCAGCTCCGACGCAGGGCACGTTCTCTCCCTGCACTCCTCTCCCGGTTCGGCCCTACTCCTTCAGGCCCACCGCCCCGACGGCGTGGCCCTGCTCGTGGGTGACGGCCGCGGAGTCGGGGTCCGGACGCCAGTCGGCAGACCTGACCAGGCCCGGTTCGACCAGACGCAGCCCCTGCAGGAAGCTCCCGATGTGCTCGGGCGAGCGCAGGTGGTACGTGTTGACGGACTGCGCGTTGTACGCCTCGACGGCCGCCTGGAGTCGCTCGTCGGTGGCCGTGCCGTCGCTCAGGGCCACATGGCTGCCCGGTGGCAACGCGTCGATCAGCTCGGCCATGATCCGCTCGGGCCCCTCCTCGTCCGAGACCTGGCCCATGATGTTGAGCAGCATCAGGCCGATGGGCCGGTCGAAGTCCAGTGTGCGGGCCGCCTGGGTGAGGATCTTCCGCGGATCGCGCACATCGGCGTCGAGGTAGGCGCACTTTCCTTCCGGCGTACTGCGCAGCAAGGCGTCGGCGTGGGCGAGGACGATGGGGTCGTTGTCCACGTAGACGATCTTGCTTTCCGGCGCGATGTCCTGGGCGACCTCGTGGGTGTTGTTGGCGGTGGGCAACCCGGTGCCGATGTCGAGGAACTGGCGGATCCCGGCGTCGCGCGCCAGGAACCGCACCGCTCGCACCAGGAAGCGCCGTTGCACGCGGGCGACGGCCGCGAACTCGGGGAAGTTCTGGAGGATCAGGTCACCGGCCTGACTGTCCACCGGGTAGTGGTTCTTCCCGCCGAGCAGGTAGTCCCACACACGCGCCGAGTGGGGTCGATCGGTCTGCAGCCCGCTGCCCCGGGCTCCTCGGTCAGTCATGATCGAAGCATGACACACAGCGGCCTTCGGAGCTCTCAACTTCCGTGTTCGAGCTCGGTGTTGGACTCACAGCGCCGGTCGCCGGACCCAGCTCAGTGGCCGTGCAGCGGGTTCTGGGCGAGGTGGTGCAGGCTCAGGGCGACTTGGATCTCCAGGGCCTTGCCGGGCGTGTTCCAGTCGGGGCCGAGGAGTTGGGCGACCCGGTCGAGGCGTTGGACCACGGTGTTGACGTGGACGTGCAGGGCGTCCTTGGCTCTGGCGAGGCTGGCGCCGTGGTCGTAGTAGGCGCTGAGGGTGCGGGCGAGTTCGGTGCCGCGCTGGGCGTCGTAGGCGAGTACGGGGCCCAGGACGCGGTCCACGTATCCGTGGATGTCCGCCCGGTCGCCGAGGAGCACCCCTAGGAAGCCGAGGTCGGCCAGGCCGGCGCCGGTGCCGGTGCGGCCGAGCGCTTCGAGGGCTTCGAGGCAGCGGCGTGCCTCGTCGTAGGTGTCGGGGAGGTGTTCGGGGCCCGTGCCGGGGCCCGCTGCTCCGACGGTGATGGGGGTGCCCAGGCCCCGGGAGAGGCCTTGGGCGAGTTCCTGGGCGAGGGGGCCCGGAGCCGAGGTGGGTGCCAGCAGGACGGTGTGCCCGTTGCGGGTGCCGGCCAGGCCGCCGAGCGTGCGGGCACGGCGTGCCGCCTCGATCAGCAGGCGTGAGCGCAGGTCCGGGTCGCAGTTGAGGACGAGCACCGCGTGCGGCTGGGCGAGATTGATGTCCAGTTTTCTGGCACGCAGCGTCAGACTGCCGATGTTGCGGTGGCTTCCGGGGGATTGGGCGGTGAGCAGGTCGTCGAGGAGTTCGCCGCGCACCCGGTCCTCGGCCTCGGCCACGGACCGGCGCAGGAGCAGCAGGAGGGCGGTGACCATGCCGGCCCGTTCGAACAGACGCCGGTCGGCGTCGGTGAGATCGGCCCGGTCGGTGAGCACCAGGCTGCCGAGGAGTTCCGGGCCCGCCAGGACGGCGCACACCCAGTTGCCGTCGACGGGGACGGCCCGTCCGCCTCGGCGGGAGGCTTCGATCCCCTGCTCGGGCGGGCGGACCGGGCCGGTTCCCAGGCGGGCGAGTTCGGTGCCGTCCGCGTCGTGAACGGCCAGGCCGCCGCCGAGGAGGGCGGCGATCTCGCGGGTGACGTCGTCGACGTCGCCGCCTCTGAGGACCAGGTCGGTGAGCCGGTCGTGGGCGTCGGCCGCGCGGTGCAGGTCTTCGCTGTGGGCCCGGGCCGTTTCGTTGGCGGCGTTCAGCTCGACCAGCGCGGAGCGGGTCTCCTCCAGCAGTCGCGCGCCGTCGATGGCCACGGCGGCGTGGTCGGCCAGGGAGGAGAGCAGGGCGATGGCCTCGGGGGTGAAGTCGCGCGGAGCGCGGTCTCCGGCGAACAGGACGCCGATCACGCGCCGGCCGACGCGCAGGGGCACGCCGAGGATGCCGCGCAGGCCCTCCTCGTCGACTCCCTCGTCGATGGTTCCGGTGTGCTTGAAACGGCGGTCGGTGCGGTAGTCGGTGCTCGCGTAGGGGCGGGCGGTCTGCGCGACCAGACCACCGAGCCCCTCCCCCATGGCGAGGCGCAGTTGCTGGAACTTGGCGGAGACCGAGCCGGCGGTCACCCGCATGAACGTGTCGTCGGCCGTGGGGTCGTTCAGGGTCATGTACGCGGTGTCGGTGCCCAGCAGGGTTCTGGCCCGGTGCACGATGGCCCGCAGTACGGCGTCCAGGTCGCGCAGTGCGGCCAGGTCGCTCGCGGTGTCGAAGAGGGCGGCGAGTTCGGCCTCCCGGCGTCGGCGCTGGGCCAGGGTCCGGTGGATGTCCAGTGCGGTCCGGGTGGCCTCGTCGATGACGGCCTGCTCGCTCGGGTCGGCTCCGGCCGCGCGGGCCCGGGCCGCGGGCTGGGCCAGGTGTTCGACGGGTGCGTCGGCGGCGAGCAGGTCGAGGAGCTGCCGGAGTGCGGCCGTCGTCGTGTGGGAGGGGTCGCTGCCGACGGTCGCGGGGCTCACGGGGTGCATGGGGCAGTCCTCCCTCCAGCTGCGCGGCTGGTGTGTGGACGGGCTGTGGTGGCCTGCGTGGCGGGCACGGTGTCTGCGGACGGGCATGCCGCGGTCCGCCCGTATTCTCCTTCACGGGGCGGACCGCGACACGGTGGCCTCTGGGCCCTTGGGCCTCTGGGCCCTTGGGCCTCTGGGCCTCTGGACTTCTAGACCCGGTCGGTGCCGGTGAGCGATGCCTCCTGCCGCTGCTGCTTCGCCGGCTCGTCCGCGATCGAGACGGTCAGGTCACGGCCGCGGGTCTCCTTGATGACGACGGCGGTGATGGCGGTGACCACCGCGGAGGCACAGACGTACACCGCGATGGGCGTCCAGGACTCGTAACGCCTGAGGAGCTCGACGGCGATGATGGGGGCGAGAGCGCCGGCGACGATGGAGGCGAGCTGTGAGCCCACGGAGGCCCCGGAGTAGCGGACCTTGGTGTCGAACATCTCGGAGACGAAGGCGGCCTGCGGCCCGTACATGGCGCCGTGGAGCAGCAGGCCCACGGTGACCGAGAGGGTGATCACGGTGAAGGACTCCGTGTCGACCATGGAGAAGAAGACGAAGATCCACACGGCCATGCCGACTGCGCCGATCAGCGTCACGGGCCTGCGGCCGATGCGGTCGGAGAGCGCCCCCCACAGCGGGATGGTGACGAAGTGGACGGCGGAGGCGATCAGGACCGCGTTCAGCGCGGTGCTCTTCGGCAGCTCCAGGTGGGTGGTGACGTAGACCAGCAGGAAGGAGGTCACGATGTAGTAGGAGATGTTCTCGCCGAACCGGACACCGATGGCCCCGAGCACCTCACGCCAGCTGCGGCGGAAGACCTCGATGACGGGCGCCTCGTCCTTGACCCCCTTGGCGGCGTCCGCTTCGGCCTTGGCCTGGGCGGCGAGGAAGACCGGCGATTCGGACACCGAGATGCGGATCCACAGTCCGACCACGACCAGGACGCCGGAGAGCAGGAAGGGGATGCGCCAGCCCCAGGAAAGGAACGCCTCCTCGGACTGAATGGTGGCCAGCAGCGCGAGAACGGCGGTGGCCAGCAGGTTGCCGGCGGGGACGCCGCACTGCGGCCAGGAGGCCCAGAAACCGCGGTGCTTTTCGCCTCCGTGCTCGGAGACGATCAGCACGGCGCCGCCCCATTCGCCGCCCAGGGCGAAGCCCTGGATCAGGCGCAGGACGGTGAGCAGGATCGGGGCGCCGACGCCGATGCTGCCGTAGGTGGGCAGCAGACCCATGGCGAAGGTGGCGCCGCCCATCATCAGCAGGCTGAGCACGAGCAGCTTCTTACGGCCGATCTTGTCGCCGTAGTGCCCGAAGACCATGCCGCCGATCGGCCGGGCCAGGAACCCGATCGCGTAGGTCATGAAGGCGAGCAGCGTGCCCACCAGCGGGTCGCTGCTGGGGAAGAAGAGGGTGTTGAACACCAGCGCGGCGGCGGAGCCGTAGAGGAAGAAGTCGTACCACTCGACGGTGGTGCCGATCAGGCTCGCCCCGACGATGCGGGCGATGCCGCCGGAGCGGGGCTCGTCCGGCTTGGCGGTTGTGGTCTCGGACATGGGTTCACCGATTCTCGGGTGAGGTGCGGGGACAGGCGTGGGGGGCAGTCATGGGGACGAGGGCGGCGCAGGAGCGGCGCCCGGGGTGCGGCGGGTCAGTTGGCTCCCCAGCCGCCGTCGAGGGGCAGTGAGGTTCCGGTGATGTAGCTGCTGTGGTCGGCGCACAGCCACAGCGCGGCCGCGGCGACCTCCTCCGCCTCCAGCAGGCGTTTGATGGGTGAGCGGGTCAGCAGCACATCGGTCAGGACGTCGTCGGGGCTGATTCCGTGCGCGGCGGCCTGGTCGCGGATCTGGTTCTCGACCAGGGGGGTACGGACGTAGCCGGGGTTGATGCAGTTGCTGGTCACACCGTGGGCGGCACCCTCGAGCGCGGCCACCTTGCTCAGGCCCTCCAGCGCGTGTTTGGCGGCCACGTAGGCGGACTTGTAGGCGCTGGCCCGCAGTCCGTGGACGCTGGAGAGGTTGATCAGCCGTCCCCAGCCCTGCGCGTACATGTGCGGCAGGCTGCGGCGCATCAGCAGGAAGGGGGCGGTGACCATCACCTGCTGGATGAGGGCGAACCGTTCCGGCGGGAACTCGGTCAGGGGCGCCACGTGCTGCAGGCCGGCGTTGTTGACCAGGATGTCGACCTCGGTCGGCAGTGCCTCGATCGCGGCCGGGTCGGCCAGGTCGACGACGTGCGCCTCGCCCCCGATCTCGGCGGCGACCTCCTTGGCCGAATCGGCGTCCCGGTCGACCACGTGCACGGTGGCACCCGCGGCGGCCAGCGCCGTGGCGCACGCCTTGCCGATGCCGCTGCCGCCACCGGTGACCAGAGCGGCCCGGGACGTCAGGTCCACGCCGGCGCCGGTCGGCGCCGAGTGGTCGGTGGGAGGAGGGAATTCGCTTGTCATGGCCGGAAACAGTACGGACACCACCCAGACACACCTATGTATGTAACCCACACAGTAAGAGCTACCTCCATAGCGGCTATACCTACAAGGCAAGGCGTGACGTGGCCCACTCCGTGGGATGGACCCTGCGGCGTCCGTGACGTTTCGTCACGGACGCCGCGGGTGCGTCGCTTGTCGAGGCGGCAGTCGGTGAGCAGGGCCGCCGGATCGGCGCCCTCGGGCCGGGTGACGGCGTGGCCGGCGGGCGGTGCCCGGTGGTGAGCCACTTCTCCAAGGCGGTGGAGGTCGAGACCGGTGTTGCCCTCTGGGTACCGGGTACGCCGTCGGGAACGGTGAGGTCCTCGGCCGTGAGTCCGGCCCGGTCCGCCGGGTCGGTCTGACCGGAGGCCACGGTTCCCGCCGTGGTCGGCTCGCCATGGATGGACGGGCCGGAGGCCAGGCGGCAAGCTCGGTACGGGAACGTGTGTGCCCGCCACGGCGGCGGCTTCCCTCAGGTGGGCCGCCACCATGACGGGCACGGGACCGTGGATGGTGCGGGGAGACGTCCACAGTCATGGCCGGCCCTGCGTCAGTTGCAGGTTCCGTCCGCGATGGTGAAGTGTCCGGCGGGTGACTCCTTCAGGGTGTGGCTGACGAACATGTTGTACAGGCCCATGTTCTGCTGGGAGCCCTTGGCGTAGGTGTAGCCGCCGCTGGTCGTGGCGCGTCCCGCCTGTACGTGGGCGTAGTTGGTGGCGGTCCAGCAGACGGCGGTGGCGCCGGTGGTCCGCGCGGTGACCTCGCTGGAGAACCGTCCCGTCTTGCCGTCCGCGTCACGGGCGGCGACCGCGTAGGTGTGGGAGGAGCCCGGGGTCAGGCCGGTGTCGGTGTAGGACGTGGAGTCCGCCGTGCCGATCAGGACACCGTCGCGGCGGACGGCGTAGCTTCCGGCGCCGTCGACGGCGTCCCAGCTCAGCCCGACGGTGGTGTCCGTGACGCCGGTCGGGGCCAGGCCGGTCGGAGCGGGCAGCCCCTCACGCCCGGGGTCGGAGTCGTCCAGGCCGAAGAACTGGGCGATCCAGTGGCTGGAGCAGATGGAGGCCTGGAAGTTGACGGTGCCGGTGCTGCCGCACTGCTGGGGCCCGCTGCCGGGGTCGACCGGCGTGGCGTGCCCGATCTTCGGGACCCGGTTCACCTCGACGGCCACCGAGTCGTCCGCGGCGACGTACTCCTCGTGCCGGGTGGAGTTCGGGCCGATCACGGACGTGCGGGTCGGCTTCTGGGACAGGCCGTGCAGTGCAGTCCACTGGTCGCGCAGTTCGTCGGCGTTGAGCGGGACGACCGTGGGGTCGTTGTCACCGTGCCAGATGGCCACGCGGGGCCAGGGTCCGGACCACGAGGGATTGGCGTCGCGGACCCGCTTCGCCCATTGGTCCGGGGTCAGGCCGACTCCGGGGTCCATGCACCTCAAGGCGACCGTGACGTCGCTGGCGCAACCGTAGGGCAGACCCGCGACGACCGCGCCGGCCTGGAAGACGTCCGGGTACATGGCGAGCATCACCGACGTCATGGCGCCGCCGGCGGACAGGCCGGTGACGTAGGTCCGCCCGGCGTCCGCGCCGTAGGCGGAGACCGCGTGCGCGGCCATCTGCCGGATCGATGCGGCTTCGCCCTGGCCTCTGCGGATGTCGGTGGTCTGGTACCAGTTGAAGCACTTGTTCATGTGGTTCGAGAAAGTGGTCTCGGCGAACACCACCAGGAACCCGTGTCGGTCGGCGAGTTCGGGCAGGCCGGAGTTGTCGGCGTACATTTGGGCGTTCTGGCCGCAGCCGTGCAGGGCGAACACCACCGCCGGCTTGGCGGGCAGGGACGCGGGCCGGTAGACGTACATATTCAACTGGCCCGGGTTGGCGCCGAAGTCGGTGACCCTGGTCAGGCCGACCGCAGCCTGAGCGGTCGGTGCCGGGCCGACCAGGGCAGCCGCGAGGGCGAGGGCCACGACGGCCACAAGACGGGACAGCAGTCCGCGCCACACACCCCCCGCCGGGCGCGGCGGCGGATCGGCAGGCGGTGCGGACGAAGTACGGGACAGCGGAACGACGGCGCCCCGGAAGGACGACGGTTGCATGGCGGCTCCTCGGTGCAGTGGGGGACACCGGGCCGCTCCTCGGCGTGGAACAGTTGGAGCAGCCCGGTGTCGGCACCGTAGGATCCGTTCAACGCGCAACGATATGGCAGGGAGCACCACAGCCTGCTTGCCACGATGTGGACCCGAACGGGTTGTGCCGCCGGGTGGCATCTGCTACTCAGACACCGGCCACCGTCTCCAGCTGGGCGGGAACGCGCAGCTCGGCCCCCGTCGCGGCGCGTACCTCGTCGACACCGACGCCGGGAGCGAGTTCGGCCAGCGAGAAACCCTCCGGCGTGATGTCGATGACGGCGAGATCGGTGATGACGCGCTGGACGACCCCGGTGCCGGTCAGCGGCAGATCGCACCGCTCGACGAGCTTGGGGCTGCCGTCCTTGGCGGTGTGCTCCATCAGCACGATGACCCGGCGCGCCCCGTGCACCAGGTCCATGGCACCGCCCATGCCCTTGACCATCTTCCCCGGGATCATCCAGTTCGCCAGGTCCCCGGAGGACGACACCTGCATGGCGCCCAGCACCGCGGCGTCGATGTGCTCGCCGCGGATCATGCCGAAGGACAGCGCGGAGTCGAAGAACGACGCCCCGGGCAGGGTGGTCACCGTCTCCTTGCCCGCGTTGATCAGGTCCGCGTCGAGTTCCTCCTCGAGCGGGTAGGGGCCGACGCCGAGAATGCCGTTCTCGGACTGCAGCACCACCTCGACCCCCGGCGGGAGGTGGTTCGGGATCAGTGTGGGCAGGCCGATGCCGAGGTTGACGTACGTGCCGTCCACCAGTTCGCGGGCCGCCCGGGCCGCCATCTGCTCGCGAGTGAGCGCCATGTCAGGCACCGCCTTCCTGTTCGGTCCGCACGCACCGTCGTTCGATCCGCCGGGTGGCGGTCGGGTCGTCGGGGAAGACCCGGACCACCCGCTGCACGAACACCCCCGGCAGGTGCACCTCGTCCGGGTTCAGTTCACCCGGCTCCACCAGGTGCTCGACCTCGGCGACGGTGACGCGCCCGGCCATCGCGGCCAGCGGGTTGAAGTTGCGGGCCGAGGAGCGGAACACCAGGTTGCCGTGACGGTCCCCGACGGCCGCCCGCACCAGGGCGTAATCGGTCCTGATGCCCTCCTCCAGCAGGTACTCGCGCCCGTCGAAGACCCGCGTCTCCTTCGGCGGCGACGCCACCGCGACCTGCCCGTCCGCGCCGTACCGCCAGGGCAGCCCGCCCTGCCCGATCTGCGTCCCGGCCCCGGCCGGTGTGTAGAACGCCGGGATGCCCGCCCCGCCGGCCCGCAGGCGTTCGGCCAGCGTGCCCTGCGGCACCAGCTCCACTTCCAGTTCCCCGCTGAGGTACTGGCGGGCGAACTCCTTGTTCTCGCCCACGTACGAACTGGTCATGCGCGCGATCCGGCCGGCCCGCAGCAGGAGCCCCAGCCCCCAGTCGTCCACCCCGCAGTTGTTGGAGACGACCTTGAACCCGCCCGCCTCCCGCTGCAGCAGTGCGGCGATCAGGGCGCTCGGTATGCCACACAGGCCGAACCCGCCGACGGCCAGCGACGCCCCCTCGGGGATGTCCGCCACTGCCTCGCCCACGCTGTCGACCGTTTTGTCCAGCCCCATACGGCCCCTCTCCATCAAGGGGCGCGTACCGCCCCGAGCAGCCGAGGCGCGCATAGGATGTGGCCTTCGCGCCCCGGCGTCCATCGACGTGACGACCCTAAGGACGCACAGGAGCCGACCGGTATGGCTGCCTCCGACACCTACCGCACGGTCGGTGTGTGGCTCGCACCCAGGTACGGAAGCCCGACATGCGCACGAGCACCCCAGCCGCACGCCCAGCCGATATGGCGCCGGCAACCACACCTGCAACTTTCAGCCGTGCGTTCCGGCCGCCCACGGCCTTCACCTGTGCGCGCCCGCGCTCCCGTGCCTACCGCCGACCAGCGGGTTGGGCAGCGGACGGTACCGAGTGGCGGCGCCGTCGGCGTTGGTCCAGCGGAGGAGGAGGTTGGTTTTGGCGGGGAGGGTGGGGCCGGTGAGGAGGGCGTGCATCTCGGGGAAGTCGTGGCGGGCCAGTTCTCGGCGTACGGCGGGCCAGGGGTCGAGGCCGGGGTGGTGTTCGGCGAGGGCGGCGGCGATCTCGGTCAGGTGGTTGACGACCAGGCAGTACACCAGGCGTTCCCAGCCTGCCTCCCTGGACACTTCCGGTAGGAGTTTCACACCCTCGGCGTCCCGGAACAGCGCCTGCACGGGGATGCCGTCGGGGCCGACCGCGACCAGGATGTTCTGCAGGTGCGCCTCCACGACGACTCCGTGCCGGGCGAAGGCGGTCAGGGCCGGGGGGACGACCTGGGCCAGGTAGGCCTCCCACCAGGCGACGGGGGTCGTGGTGGCGGCGAGCGGGTTGCCGTCGCACTCCTCGACCAGGGCGGCGGCCAGGTGGGGGACCGCGCCGGGGAGCAGGTGGTCGCGCAGGCCGTCACGGACGACGACGGCCAGTTCCTCGAAGGCGAAGTCCGCGGTGCGGTGGCCGCGGTCGCCGAGCCAGGCCGCCGGGCCGTCGAAGGCGGCGAACGCCTCGCGGGCCGCCGTGTCGGTCCTGCGGAGCTTCAGCAGGTCGTGGCGCCACAGGCGGCGGATGTCGTTGGTGATGCGGACGTCGAGGCTGAACTTCAGGAACAGGTCGCGTGCGGGTGCGTACACGGTACGGATCGCGGCCGTGGGCCAGGCCGGGAACGGGGTCGCGCCCAGCCTGATCAGGCGGCCGTCGGCGAACGCGGGGGCGAGGTCGTGAGCCGTCAGCTCCAACTGCCAGGGGTGGGCGGGCAGCAGGCGGTATCCGGGCGGGGCGGTGCCGAGCCGGTCGAGGGCCGAGGTGTCGCCCTCCTCGGCGACCGTGTCCTCGCGCAGTCCGAGCAGCGTCAGCGGGAAGCGGGCGTACGCCTCCGGCGCGTACGGCAGCCAGTTCGCCGCGGGGCCGCCGCCGCGCGCCTTGGGGGCGGGGTGGTGGGTGTGGCCGGTGAGCAGGGACTGTTCGGAGCGGAGGTAGGGGTCGGCGGGCGGGGCCGTCCGGGCCCGCGCCGCGAGCAGCGCGGCCACCGCGTCCCTGCTGTCGATCATCTCGGCGGGCAGCTCGTGGTTCGGCAGGCCGGTGTGCCGGCGCAGCTCCTCCGCGACGAGTTTCACCAGTTCTGTGTGGCCCACGCGGTGCCAGGCGCCGTCCACGCACACCTCGGGTGCGGCGGGGCGCCGGGTGCCGCGGACCCGCAGCAGGCGGTCGACGCCGGGCAGGCGGTAGGTCCGGACGTCCTCCTCCCCGTCGACGTTCACGTCCGTGGCCGGCACGGGTCGTGCCACCTCGCGCAGCAGGCAGTTCAGCAGCGGTACGGCCGCGTACGCGTCGGCGCGGGCGGCGAGCCCGGCGGAGTGGTGGGCGCCGGTCGCCGCGTCGTCGTCTGCGGGCTGGGGCATGAGGTCCACGCGTTCCACTGTTTCCCAACGGTCTGTCCGGACGGTCTGTCCGGACGGGGACGATCAGTATGTCCGTCGCGGACCGCCTGGTCGTCCCGCAACACTGTTCGTACCCGAGGAGCCCGCCCGTGCACCGTCCCCCCACCGCCGAGGCCGAGATCGCCGACGAGCTGGCCGCCGTCCGGCCGGCTCTGACGCCCCGGTACGCCGCAGCGCTGCCAGGGGCCCGCGCGGCCGTGCTGACCCGGCTGTGGCGCGGCCTCGCGCACGATCCGCTGCCGTGGATCACCGGCCGGGAGCCGGACCGGGACGGGCTCACCCTGCGACTGGCGGACGGGCGGCGGCTGCACGGTCCGCGACCGGATCCGTATGCGACCGCCGCGTACGTCACCGTCGTCCACCTGGACGAGGTGGCGTACGACGATCCGGCACGGTTGATGACGCGGCTCGCCGTGCCGCGCTCGGCGGCCTTCGCCGTCGAACTCGCGCACAGTGCCGCCTCGTTGGCGCTGTCCCGGGCAAACCGGCCGAAGGACGGCCCGGACGAGTGGCCCCGGTGGGACTGGGAGTGGGAACAGCGGGTGGTCGACGGGCATCCGTTCCATCCCAACTGCCGTTCCCGGCCCGGTTTCTCGGTCGCCGAGCAGTTGGCGTACGGGCCCGAGCACCGGCCGGTCGTGGAGTTGGTGCCGGTGCCGGTGCCGGCCGACGACTGTCTGGTGACGGGGGCCTGGCCGGAGTGGCTGCGGGACGGGGGGCGGGTGGTGATCCCCGTGCATCCCTGGCAGGCGGCGCATGTGCTCGAGCGGGGAGAGCCCGGAGAACCCGAGAAAGAGGAGTGGGCAGACCCCGCCCGGCGGATCGCCGCGCATCCGCTGATGGCGCTGCGCACCCTCGCCCTGCCCGGAGGCCCGCACGTCAAAACGGCGTTGAGTGCGCGGCTGACGTCCTCGGTGCGGGACATCTCGCTCGGTTCGGTCGCCGCGTCCGCGGTGCTGTCCGACTTCGGGGAGTCGGTGGCCGCGCGGACCGGCGGGCTGCTGCACATCACCCGCACCCTGGGCGCCGCGGCGGCCGGCTCCCCCGATCTGGCGGCCGTGGTGCGCGAGTCGCCGCAGGAGTACGTGTCGGCCGGGGAGCGGGTGGTCCCGGTGGCGGCGCTGGCGAGCACCGAGGTGTCCCGCTCCCCCGCCCGGGTGGCCCGGTTCGCGCGGCTCGCCCTCACGGTCGGGCTGCGACTGCTCGATCTGGGCGTGGCTCTGGAGGCGCACGGTCAGAACCTCCTGGTGGTGCTGTCGCCGGACGGGGAGCCGGTGCGGCTGGTCTACCGCGATCTGGCCGATCTGCGGGTCAGCCCCGAGCGGCTGGCGCGGCACGGCGTCCCGGCGCCCGAGCTGCCCGCCCGTATGGTCACGGACGACGAACGCGCCCTGCGGCGCAAGCTGTTCGGGTCGCTGGTCGCGGGCGCGCTGGCCGGTACGACGGGTTCGGGCCCGACGCTTCGGACCGCGTTGGAGACGGCCGTACGGGATCTGCCGCGCACGCCGGATCTTGCCGCCCTGCTCGGCGGACCACTGCCCGCGAAGGCCCTGACGCTGATGCGGCTGTCTCTCCGCGCGACCGGGGACGAATGGGCGGAACTTCCCAATCCCCTGCGGGTCTAGGGGTCTTGCGGGCCCCGCTTCGGAGCGGGCCGTCCCCGATCAATAGGATCCCTCGATGATCAGAAGAAAATGGCCGGCAGCGGGCGTCGGGGTCCTGCTCGCCGCCCTGACGGCCGGGCTCACCTTCCCGACCGCGGCGGCCGCCGGCGAACCCACGGGCCAGGACGCGCCCCAGGTCGATCTCGTCCTCGATGTGAGCGGTTCGATGCGGACCAAGGACATCGACGGCCAGTCCCGGATGGCGGCGGCGAAACAGGCGTTCAACGAGGTGCTGGACGCGACGCCGGAGGGGGTCGAGCTGGGGATCCGGACCCTCGGCGCCGACTACCCCGGCGACGACCGCAAGGAGGGCTGCAAGGACACCGCACAGCTCTACCCGGTCGGCCCGCTGGACCGTACGGAGGCCAAGACGGCGGTGGCCACGCTCACCCCGACCGGCTGGACCCCCATCGGCCCCGCCCTGTTGCAGGCGGCCGACGACTTCAAGGACGGCAACGGCTCCAAGCGCATCGTGCTGATCAGCGACGGTGAGGACACCTGTGCCCCGCTCGACCCGTGCGAGGTGGCCCGGGAGATCGCGGCCAGGGGCATCGGCCTGACCATCGACACCCTGGGCCTGGTGCCGAACGCCAAGCTGAGCCGGCAGCTCAGCTGCATCGCCGAGGCGACCGGCGGCACCTACACCTCGGTCGAGCACCAGGACGAACTCACTGACCGGGTCAATGAGTTGGTGGACCGCGCGGCCGAACCGGTGGTGACGCCGGTCGCGACCGAGGGTGCCGCGTCCTGCGCCAAGGCGCCGACACTGAAGTCCGGTCTCTACACGGACCGCGAGGAGTTCGGGCAGCAGCGCTGGTACCGCGTGGACGTACTGGCCGGTCAGGAACTGCGCGCGTCGGTGAGCGTGGCGGCCGACCGGGCGGTGAACCCGGACCACGGCGTGCTGCTGCGGGCCGTGACGGTGCACGACCGGGAGATCGTCCGCGGTGAGGCCACGGGCAACGGCCGTACGGACGTCCTGTCCACCGGCCTGCGCTACCCCGCGCCCGAACGGGACGACGACGACAGCGACAAGCCGGCCGCCGAAACGGTGTGCCTGGCGGTGACCAACTCGTTCTCGCCGGGCTCCGGTGTGAAGACCACGCCCGGTCTGCCGCTGGAACTGACCATCGACGTCGTCGAGGGGCCGGGCGAGTCGAGCGACGTGGCCTCCTTCGGCCTGGGCCGGGGCTGGTGGCTGCTCGGCGCGCTGGTCCTCACCGGTTTCCTCGCCGGTCTCGTCTGGGGCTGGCTGTCCCGCTGGCGGCTCGCGGTCTGGAGGACCCACTGATGCGTATCACCCGCTTGCCGGCCGCCGCCCTGCTCACGCTCGGGCTGGCAGCGGCCGCCGTGGCCCCCGCGGCGGCCGACTCCAGTCCCTCCCCCGGCGCGTCCGAGGACGCCGCCGGGCCGACCCGTGCGGGCACCTCGTTCCGTACCGCGACGGAGTTCGAGCAGGGGCAGACCGCCACGGCGCGTGCCTCCGTCGGCGACTACCTGTACTGGTCGTTCCCGGCGGACGCGGGGCAACGCCCCACCGTGCGGGCGACGGTGAAGCTGCCCGAGACGCACGCCGCCGAGACCTGGCGGGTCGACGTGTACGACGGTCTGCGCCGCCGCCAGGCCTGCCAGTACGGCGCCCAGACCCGCACGGCGCCGGCGGACGCGGCCTCCGTGGAGCTCGCCTGCGTGCTGCGCACGGTCCGTGCCTGGTCGGAGCCGTGGGCCAACGACCCGCTGCCGGGCACGTACTACATCCGGCTCACCGCGGTGAACCTCTCGGCGTCCGACCTGGGCCAGTCGGTGGACGTCGAAGTCCGGGCCGACTCCAAGGACATGGGCGGCGCCGCGGCGGTGGACGGCTCACTCGCCGAGCCGCTGGTGCCGGGCATCGCGCTGCGGACGGAAGCGGACGGCGAAGGCGACGAGGAGAAGTCGTCCTCGGCCGTACTCGCCGCTCTCGAGCCCGAGGACGGCTGGACCTCCGGCTGGTGGTCCGACCGCTGGGTGTGGACCGCGGTGGGCGGTGCGCTGGCCGCGCTGGCTGGTGTCGCCGGCTATCGGTTGACCCGGGGGTCGGGACGGCCGTCCCGGGTACCGCCGGGTGTGTGACGGTCGACAGCTGACCATCGGCAGCACGTGACGTCTGCCCAGGAGGCCCGCCCTGTGCGGGCCTCCTTCCGTTGCCGCCGCCCCTCCCCGTCATGCCTCCCGGAGCGCCTTGGCGAGCGGTCCGTCGCCGCCCACCTCGATCCGCCCGTCCCGCACCGCGTCGGCCACGGCCGACTCGCCGCGGCTGATCGCCGTACAGGTGTCGGCGTCGAGGGCCAGTGTGGCGTCGGGCTCACCGGGGGCGGGCCCGTCGCCGTAGACGGCCCCGTTCTCAGCCCCGACGCGCAGGTGGAACCGCCCCTCGTCCAGCCGGACTTCGACCAGTCCCCCACCCAGCCCCTCGCCCTCCAGGACGCGCAGCAGCGGCAGCGCGAACCAGTGCGCCCGCACCGCGTCGGTGGGCCGCCGCTCCCCCAGCGCGCCCTGCCCCCACGCGCCGAGAGCCTGGAGCACCGGAAGCAGCTCGCGCCCCCGGGCGGTGAGTTCGTACACGAAGGCCGCGCCGGGCGGGGGCAGCCGCCGACGGCTGGTCAGCCCGTCGCGCTCCATGCCCTTCAGTCGCGAGGCCAGGACGTCCGTACTGACGCCGGGGAGGTCCGCGTGCAGGTCGGTGTAGCGCCTCGGACCGGCGAGCAACTCCCGGACGATCAGCAGGGTCCAGCGGTCACCGACGGCGTCGAGCGCACGGGCGGCGGAACAGTACTGGTCGTAGCTTCGGCGAGGTGACATGCGACGCAGTGTAGACAAGTTGTTGGACTTTCCAAGCAGTCACTTGGTAAAACCAAGCAAGCAACACCGGATACCGAGGGGAAGCGGCGCATGGAGTTCCGGCAGTCGAGCAAGCTCAGCGAGGTCTGTTACGAGATCCGCGGCCCGGTCATCGAGCACGCGAACGCGCTGGAGGAGGCGGGGCACAGTGTGCTGCGGCTGAACACCGGCAACCCGGCCCTGTTCGGCTTCGAGGCGCCGGAGGAGATCGTCCAGGACATGATCAGGATGCTGCCGCAGGCGCACGGCTACACCGACTCGCGCGGCATCCTCTCCGCCCGCCGCGCGGTGGCCCAGCGCTACCAGACCCTGGGCCTGGAGGTCGACGTCGACGACGTCTTCCTCGGCAACGGCGTCTCCGAGCTGATCTCGATGGCCGTCCAGGCGCTCCTGGAGGACGGCGACGAAGTCCTCGTGCCCGCCCCGGACTTCCCCCTCTGGACGGCGGTGACCACCCTCGCGGGCGGCAAGGCGGTGCACTACCTGTGCGACGAACAGGCCGACTGGTACCCCGACCTGGACGACATGGCGTCGAAGATCACGGACCGTACGAAGGCCGTGGTCATCATCAACCCCAACAACCCCACCGGCGCGGTCTATCCGAAGGAGGTCGTCGAGGGCATCCTCGACCTGGCCCGTCGGCACGGTCTGATGGTCCTCGCCGACGAGATCTACGACCAGATCCTCTACGACGACGCCGTGCACCACTCGGCCGCCGCGCTCGCCCCCGACCTGGTGGTCCTCACCTTCTGCGGGCTGTCGAAGACCTACCGCGTGGCGGGCTTCCGCTCCGGCTGGCTGGTGGTCACCGGTCCCAAGCAGCACGCGAAGGACTACCTGGAGGGCCTGACCATGCTGGCCTCCATGCGCCTGTGCGCCAACGCGCCCGCCCAGTACGCCATCCAGGCCGCGCTCGGCGGCCGCCAGTCCATCCGTGAGCTCACCGCGCCCGGCGGGCGGCTGCACGAGCAGCGGGACGTGGCCTGGGAGAAGCTGAACGAGATCCCCGGCGTGAGCTGCGTGAAGCCGAAGGGCGCCCTGTACGCGTTCCCCCGCCTGGACCCCAAGGTGCACAGGATCCACGACGACGAGAAGTTCGTCCTCGACCTGCTGCTCCGGGAGAAGATCCAGGTCGTCCAGGGCACGGGCTTCAGCTGGCCCTCCCCCGACCACTTCCGCATCCTCACCCTCCCTCACGCGGACGTCCTGGAGACGGCGATCGGCCGCATCGGCCGCTTCCTGAGCAGCTACCGTCAGTAGTGCGGCCGATCGGCCGTGCTCAGGCCGCGCACGGCTTCCCGTACGGTCCGGCCGGATCGCCGTCGGTGGGACTCCTCCCACCTGACGAGGACGCCCCGCCTCCTGCTGGAGACGGGGCGTCGCGCTTCGCGGCGGGGGCGTCAGGACCGGCGGCCCGGGACGGCGAGGAGGGCCGCGGCGCTCAGGGCGGCGGCTGCGGCGAAGACGTAGAAGACCGTGGTCGGGCCGAGAGAGGCCGTCAGGATCCAGCCGCCGAGCAGCGGCGCCACGATCGCGCCGCCGCGTCCGAAGCCCGAGACGTAGCCGAGCGCCGTGGCCCGGATCGAGGCCGGGTAGCTGGACGCCACCCAGTCGTTGAGCACGGTCAGGGCCGAATGGGCACCGACACCGGCGAGCGCGGTCAGACAGAGGACGACGACGGTGTTGCCGCCCCACGTCAGGCCGACGACGGCGACCGCGGAGAGCGCCGCACTGCCGATGGTGACGAAGCGCGGGCCGACCCGGTCGGCGACGGCGGCGATGCCGAACGAACCGATCACGGCACCCAGATTGAGCACGAGCGTGAACTGCAGCGCCGAGCCGAGCGGGTAGTCCATCTCGCGCATCAGCTGGGTCAGCCAGGTGTTCAGGCCGTACCAGGACAGGAGCACCGCGAAGTTGGCGACGACGAACAGCACGGTGGTGCGTGCGCGGCCGCCCGAGAGCACGGAGCGGGCCGGCGAGGGGGCCTTCGCCCCGGCCGTCAGGCCGCTGGACCCGGGGATGCCGACAGCCGCCGTCGAGGGAGTGACTTCGGGGCCGGGGGCGTCGGCCGCTCCGGGCCGCGAGTCCGGCAGCAGGGCGTACACGCCGGCGAACACCAACGTCGACAGCGCCGCGCCGACACCGAACAGGCCGCGCCAACCGAGGGTCTCGCCCCAGGCCGCGGCGGTGAGCGCGGCGAGCACGCCGCCGACCGGAACGCCCGCGAGGACGATGGTCGCCACCAGCGCGGAGCGGCCGCGCGGCGCGTACTCCTTCGCCAGGGCCACACAGGACGGCATCACACCGCCCATGCCGATGCCTGCCAGCAACCGGAAGAGGCCGAACTGCCAGGGCTCGGCGGCGACGGCACAGCCGACGGTGAACAGGGTGAAGACCACTCCTGACGCCAGCACGAGCCGACGCCTGCCGAAACGGTCGGCGAGCGGCCCGCAGACGATGGCGCCGATGAGCATGCCCAGATAGACGAGGCTGCCGAGAGTTCCGGCGAGGGACCTGTCGAGGCCCAGATGCGAGTCGGCGAGCATCGACGGCATCGCCACGCCGTAGACGATGAGGTCGAACCCCTCGACCGTGATCGCCGCCGTGCACAGGGCGACGACCGCGAGCGTCAGGGCTCGGGTGCGCCGGTCCGTCGGGGCCGGAGCCGGGGGCCGGGCGGAGGCGGGGGCTTGAACATCGGTGGTCATGCGGCCACGTCCTGTCGCGGAGAGGTGGGGGAAGGGAGCCGGGCGGGCCGCGATGCGGAGCACCGACACGGTGGGCGGCTCCGCAGACCCCGGTGTCCTTCCGGCGACAAGCGAATGACCCATCGGTGACCAGAATGGAAGCAGCCCTGTTGCGCAGAGAGCAACAAAAATGTCCAGCAGTTCCGCTCTGCGGTACAGGGGGGAGCATTTCTTTGCACCACGGGCCTGCCGCCGTACCATGCGCCCCGCTTCGACCGCGCACATATGGGGACATGCAGGGACATGAAAGGGCGCCGGCCGCCGGCTCAGAGTGCCGCCTCCATGCGGCGCACCGCCTCCCCGAGCACAGCGGCCGCGTCACCGAGGCGGGCGCGGGTGAAGCGCAGCGAAGGGGCCGAGACGATCATCGCCGCCACGGCGCGGCCGCCCGGCTCCCGCACGGCGGCGCCCACCGCGGAGATGCCGCGCTCGGTGCCCCCGATATTGACGGCGTAGCCCCGCCTGCGGACGGTCGCGAGCATGCGGTGCAGCGTCTCGGGGTCGGTGTCCGCCTGTGCCGCGTGCCGGGTGCCGTAGATGTCGGCGAGTTCGGAGACGCCCAGGTCGGCGAGGAGCGCCTTGCCGCCGGCGGAGAGGTGCGCGGGCAGATTCACGCCCACGCGGCTGCCGACGCGCAGTGCGTGCGTCCCCTCGATGCTGTGCAGGACGCGCGCCTCGGCCCCGGCCCGGACCGCCAGGTGCACCGTCTCGCCGAGCTGTCCGTTGAGCCACAGCATGTGCGGCCGGGCGGTTTCCACGAGGTCGTACTCGGAGCGCTGGGACACCCCCAGGCGGTAGAGCGTGGGGCCGGGCCGGTACACCTTGTCGGCGCCCTGCACCGCGAAGCCGCGCCCGCGCAGGGTGGAGAGCAGACGATGGGCCGTGGACCGGGCCACACCCAACTCGTCGGCGGCCTCGCTCAGCCGCACGCGCCCCTGCTTGCGGAGCAGGAGCAGCAGGGAGAGGGCGTTCTCCACGGATTCCAGGCCCTGCGCGGGTTTACCGCCCGCGTTCCGCGGTTCCGCTCCGGGCTGCGACGTACGATCTGAGTTCTTCACAGCAGAATTCTACGACCGGCTCATGGAGCGGCACGCATCGCGCCGGGGCTCCGGACGCCGGGAGTGTCAGCGCCCGGTCGTAGTCTTCGAAAGATTGAAAGGGACGATCGGCCGGTCGGGGTTCGGGGGCTGTGGTGACGAGAGCGTTGAGTGCGGGGCTGCGGCGGGTCGTCGAGGGCGCCGATCCCGTGACCGGGCGCCTGAAGGGGACGGAGGCGCAGCTTGCCGCGCTGGTGAGGCGCGGGCTCGCCTTCCGGCATCCGCGGGCGCCGCACCATCACTTCCTGACGCCCGCGGGGCACAGGGCACGGGACGCGGAGGCGGAAGCGGAGACCGAGCCCACGCCCGAGCCCGCCACCACCGGGGTGTTCGCGGCACGGGTCGGTGGCGAGGACACGGCTCCCGGGACCGGGCCGGCTCGGCTCCGGGAGGTGCGCGGTGCCTGGCAGGGCATGCTGGAGCTGCGCAGGATGACCAACCCCGACGGTGCGACGGACCGGCCCTGCGCCTGGGAACGCTCGCACCTGGTGCAGGCCGCCGCGCTCGCCCTGGAGGCCGCCGGACACGATCCGGCCGTCGGGGGCGCCGGGGGCGGCTACCGGGTGCGGGGGACCCCGCAGCCGGAGGCGGTCGCCGTGTACGAGCCGGACGGCACGGCGCTGCGGGCCTGCGCCGGAACGCTCGAGCGGGCCGGATGGCAGGTCGGGGAGTACACGGAGCCGAGGACGCGGGCACGGTATCTGCTGGCCTCTCCGCGCCGGGTGTGAGGGGCGTGCCAGGATCGGTGGCCAGGGCAACGAATCGAGCAGGCATGAAGGGGACGCAGTGAGCGAGCCGTTTTCCGTCCGGGTGACCGTGCGCGGATACGAGACCGATGTGCAGGGCCACCTCAACCAGGCCGTGTACCTCAACTACGCGGAGCACGCGCGCTGGTCGCTGCTCCAGGAGGCCGGGATCACGCAGTCCGGCCTCATCGGGCAGGGTGTGGGACCGGTCGCCCTGGAGACCACCATCCGCTACAAGCGGGAGCTGCTCGCCGGTGACGAGGCCGACGTGAGCTGCGCCTTCGCCTGGGGCACCGGCAAGACGTTCCGCATCGAGCAGACCATCACCAAGGCGGACGGCACGGTCGCCGCCGAGATCACGGCGGTCGGCGGCATCCTGGACCTCAAGGAACGCAAGCTGGTGCCGAGCCCGCAGGACATCTTCCGGCAACTGGCCGAGGACCCGGGCATGTTCGGGCTGTAGGAGGGTGCCGGATGCACGGGGCGGTGTCCCGCTCGCCCCGTGCATCCGGCCGCCACGCTCCGGCCGCTTCCCCTGTCACGGCGTTTTCACGGCGTGAAAGTTTCCGCCGTCAAACGGCGATTCCCCAGGCCGTCCGGACCTCCAGTGGACCAGACCTCCAGAGGCGGCCGTGAGGGCTTTACACGCGTAGACCCCACATGCCTAACTAATGACGCGCGCACGTCAAAGTACGGAACAGCACGGCTCTGCCCAGGTGGCACCGGCCGACGTCACCTCCTGCTCTCATCCCCACATGCGTACCGGAGGCAGTCATGTTCTCGTTCCCCAACCGCCCGACCGGCCCCCGCAGACGGACGACCACGGCGCTCGGCGTCCTCGTCGCGGCTCTCGCACTGACGGCGACCACTGCGTCCCACACCGCCGCCGCGCCCCAGCCCGACAAGGACCGCGTCAAGGTCAAGCCGGGCCAGGCGTACATGGGCGTGGGCGCCCGGGTCCACGACGACGTCCCCGCGGAACCGCCGTCGATGGGCACCATGGCCCCGACCGACGGCGTCCAGGGCATCGACGTCTCGCACTGGCAGGGCGCCATCAACTGGACCTCGGTGCGCAGTTCCGGCATCCAGTTCGCCTGGATCAAGGCGACCGAGGGCACCAGCTACAAGGACGCGCGGTTCAACACCAACTACCCGGCCGCACACGGTGCCGGCGTGATCCGCGGCGCGTACCACTTCGCGCGCCCCGACATCTCCAGCGGCGCGATCCAGGCGAACTACTTCGCCTCCAACGGCGGCGGCTGGTCACGGGACAACCTGACCCTGCCGGGCGTCCTGGACATCGAGCACAACCCCTACGGGGCCATGTGCTACGGCCTGTCCACCACACAGATGCGCACCTGGGTCAACGACTTCTACACCACCTACAAGTCCCGCACCGGCCGGGACGCGGTGATCTACACGACGTCCGGCTGGTGGAACACCTGCACCGGCAACTGGACCGGCATGTCCACCAAGAGCCCGCTGTGGGTGGCGCACTGGACCTCGGCGTCGTCCCCGACCATCCCGAGCGGTTTCCCGACCTGGACGGTGTGGCAGTACACCAGCACCGGCTCGGTCGGCGGCGTCTCCGGAAACGTGGACCGCAACCAGTTCAACGGTTCACGCGACCGGCTCCTGGCCCTCGCCAACAACACGTAACCGGCACCCGGTTCGGCACCGGCGGGGGACCCCTCCTCGCCGCTCCCCCAGCACGCGATCACGCGGTGGAGCCGACGGCCGACCCCGTCGGCTCCACCGTTTCCCCCCACCGTCTCCCCCGAGGAGCGATCGTGAACGCCGAGAACGCGCTCCGGCGCCGTCTCCTGCTCGCCGGTGCGGCCGGCCTGGCCGCCGCCACCGCCCTGCCGGGCACCACCCACGCACAGAGCACCGCCCGGGGGCGGAGCGCCGGTGGCGCGAAGGCCGCCGACGCCGTCGAGCCGGACATCGACAGCACCCGTGCCTGGGGCGCCCGTTCACCGCGCGGAAGCATCAGCCGGCTGTCGTACCGGCCGAGCCGGATCATCGTCCACCACACGGTGAGCGCCAACACCTCCGACTTCTCCCGCGCCCAGGCCCACTCCCACGCCCACTGGGTCCAGGACCTGCACATGGACAAGAACGGATGGGTCGACACCGGCTACCACTTCCTGGTCAGCCGGGGCGGCTGGATCACCGAGGGACGGCACGGCAGCCTCCAGGCCCTCACCGGCGGGAGCGGTTTCGTCCTCGGCGCCCACACCTCCGGGCAGAACGACCAGGCCGTCGGGATCGCCAACGAGGGCGCCTACCACGCGGGCGCCACACCTCCGCAGGCGCAGTGGGAGGTCCTGGTCGCCCTGTGCGCGTACACCTGCGCGCGCTACGGCATCCCCGCCACGCGGCTCCACGGTCACAAGGACTACGGCGACACCCTCTGCCCCGGGGTGTTCCACGACATGCTGCCCCGGCTGCGCGACGAGGTCGGGGCGGCTCTGGTGTAGCCGCCCCGACCCGTGCTCAGGCTTGAGCGGCGATCCGGGCCAGTCGCCGGGCCTGTGCTCGGGTGGAGCGGGCGATCTCGTCCTCGTCGGCCGTGCGGAGCCGGTTGTCCTCCACGATCTGACGGCCGTTGACGAACGACGCGGTGACCGGGGCCGCCGCGCCGAGGACCAGCGCGGCCACCGGGTCGGCGATGGAGGAGTGGGCGAGGGTGTCCATCCGCCACAGCACCAGGTCGGCGAGCTTGCCCGGCTCCAGCGAGCCGATCTCGGCGGCACGGCCCAGCACCCGGGCGCCTCCGTAGGTGCCCAGACGCAGCGCCTGGCGCGCCGTCAGGGCCGCTTCGCGGTGCGGGCCGAGGCGGCCCACGAGCAGGGCGTTGCGCAGTTCGGTGTGCAGTTCGCCGGACTCGTTGGACGCCGTGCCGTCCACGCCGAGACCGACCGGGACGCCGGCCGCCAGCAGGTCGGGGACGCGTGCGATGCCCGCGGCGAGGCGGGCGTTGGAAGAGGGGCAGTGGGCGACGCCCGTGCTCGTACGGGCGAAGGCGGCGATGTCGGAGTCGTTCATGTGGACGCAGTGCGCCATCCACACGTCCTCGCCGAGCCAGCCGGTGGACTCGAAGTAGTCGGTCGGGCTCATGCCGAACCGTTCGTGGCAGAACTTCTCCTCCTCCACCGTCTCCGAGCCGTGGGTGTGCAGGCGTACGCCGAGTCCGCGGGCCGACTCCGCTGACCGCCGCATCAGTTCGGTGGAGACGGAGAACGGTGAGCAGGGTGCGACGGCGACCTGGGTCATGGCGCCGAAGGAGGTGTCGTGGTGCCGGCGGACGGTCTCCTCGGTCGCGGCGAGGGCGTCCTGGAGCGTCTCGACGGCGAAGTCCGGGGGCAGTCCGCCGTCCTTCTCGCCGAGGTCCATGGAGCCGCGGGCGAGGGTGAAGCGCACCCCCATGTCACGGGCGGCGCGGATGATGGTGCCGGACAGGTCGCCGGTGCCCCGCGGGAAGACGTAGTGGTGGTCCATGGCGGTGGTGACGCCGCCGCGGACCATCATCGCGAGGGACCCCCGGGCCGCCGCGTCCACCATCGGCTCGTCGATGCGCGCCCAGGTCGGGTAGAGCGCGACGAGCCAGTCGAACAGGTTGTGGTCGGTGGCCAGGCCCCGGGTGAGCCACTGGTAGAAGTGGTGGTGGGTGTTGACCAGGCCGGGGGTCGCCAGATGTCCGGTGGCGTCGATACGGCGTACGACGTTCTCCAGGCCGTCGGGCGCCCTGCCCGCGCCGAGGGACTCGATGTGCCGGCCGGCCAGGACGAGGTGCCCGGAGGCGTACTCGGTGTCCTGCGCGTCGACGGTCGCGATCGCGCAGTTCTCGATGACGACGCGTTCGGTGACGACGCGTTCGGTGACGGTGTGCTGGTCCGGTGTCATGATGCGTCCGTTCGTCCCTTCTGCCCTCAGAGGTTGGTGAGGTCCGCCGGTATCAGCGCCTCACAGCCGTTCCGCAGGATCGTGGCCTCTATCAGACCGTAGGGGCGGTCGGCGGCGAGGTAGACGGCGCCGTCCTCGCTGTCGTTCTCGAGGCCGAAGGGTTCCAGGTCCACCTGGAAGTGGTGGCTGTTGGGGAGGGAGAAGCGGACCTCGTCTATCTCGTCGCGGTGGTCGATGATCCGCGCGCCCATCTGGTACATCGTCTGCTGCAGGGACAGGGAGTAGGTCTCGGCGAAGGCCTGGAGCATGTGCTGCTTCGTCCGCTCGTAGGACGTCTCCCAGTCGGGCATCGGCTGCTCGTCGCCGGTCCAGTTGAACCGCCAGCGGGCGGCGACCGAGGTGGCGAGGATACGGTCGTGGGTCTCCTTCAGCGTCGTGTACTTGTCCTTGACGTAGCCCCAGAACTCGGAGTCGGTGGAGTTCAGCACCGTCAGGTCCTTCAGGCCCGAGACGATCTCCCACCGCTCGCCGTCGTAGGTGACCTGCGCCAGCCGGGTCTCCTGGCCCTTGCGGACGAAGGAGTGCTCGCCCTCGTGGGCGTCGGAGGTGGCGATCCGTTCCCAGGCGTACTCCTCGACGCGGATGCGGGCCCGGTGGATGGGCTCCTGAGAGGTGACGAAGTGCCGGGCGAGATGGATGCCGAACTGCTCGGCGGACTCGATGCCGTGCTCCTTGGCGAACGCGAACACGGTGTTCTTGGTGGTGTCGGTCGGCAGGACGTTGGCGTTGGAGCCGGAGTAGTGGACCTCCTCCATGTCGCCGGACAGGGCGACGGAGACGTTCAGGTCCTTGATGTGGTGGGTGGCGCCGTTCCGCGTGATCCTGACGACCCGGTTCTCGGCCTTGCCGTACTGGTTCTGGCCCAGGACCACGGGGCGGGCAGGGCCGGAGGTGTCGGTCATCTCGCTAGCTCCCTCGGTATACGGAGTAGCCGAACGGGTTGAGCAGCAGCGGTACGTGGTAGTGCTCGCCCGGCACGACGGCGAACGTGACCGCCACCTCCGGGAAGAACACCCCGGAGCCGCCGTCCCGGTTCGCGGGGGCGTCCTGCCGCGCCCCGGCCCGCTGGTCGGTGAAGTACGGCTCCACGGCGAAGTCGAGCCGCAGGTGGGTGGTTCCCTCCGGCGGCGCCGGGAGGTCCTCGCACCGCCCGTCCGCGTCGGTCGCGGAGCCGCCGAGCGCCTGCCAGGGCGCCTGACGGCCGGAGCGGGCGGAGAGGTGGACGGCGACGCCCCGGGCGGGGCGGCCGACGCTGGTGTCCAGGATGTGCGTGGACACGGAGGCGGTGGACACGGAGGCGGTGGTGTCGGTGCTCATCTCTGCGTCAGTCCTCGTCGACGAGTCGGGCCAGACGGATGCGGTTGATCTTCCCCAGTTCGGTGCGGACGATCCCGCGCTCCCGCTCCGGCGTGTTGCCCAGGCGCGCGGTCAGCGCGTCACGCATCTGCTCGCCGGTCCGGCCGGTGGCGCAGATGAGGAACACATGGCCGAACCTCTCCTGGTAGGCGAGGTTCAGTTCGAGCATCTCCGCCTTGAGCCGGTCCGTCGCGGCGGTCATGCCGCTCTGCTCCCGCTGCGAGGCCGGGTCGCCGGGCCGGGGCCTGCCGATCGGCGGGTGCCCGGCCATCGCCTCCTGGAGGTCCGCCGCGCTCAGCCCGCTCACGGCGGCGTCGGAGGCGGCGTACAGGTCGTCGGCGGTGGCGTAGGGCCGGTCGGCGAGCAGTCGGCGGGCCCACGCCGTGGAGGCACACGCCTCGTGGAGGGCGGCGAGGGCCGCCGGCTCCTCCAGCGCGTTGAAGCGGGCCAGGCCCGGCGGCGTGGCAGTGGATGTCACGGTGGCCTCCCCGGCCGCGAGCGGCCTCGGTGCTGAGCGGGCGTGCCGACAGCTAACGCCGCCACGGGCCGTCACGTCAACAGTTTGTTGAAAACTGGCGGACGGCCACCGCGCCACGCAGCGCCAGGAGCGGTTCGTACGCCCCGGTCAGGGCTCAGGAGCCCTTCTCGCGGTTGAGGTAGTTGTAGACGGTGAACCGGCTGACGCCGAGCGCGCTCGCCACGGTCTCCACCCCGTGCCGTACGGCGAAGGCGCCGCGCGCCTCCAGGCTCCGCACGATCTCCTGCTTGGCCCTGCGGTCCAGCTCGGCGAGGGGTCTGCCCTGCCGGCGCTCGAGGGCGGCGAGCATGTGATCGAGGGAGTCGGCGAGCTGGGGCAGGCGCACGGCGACGGCGTCGACCCCCTCCCAGACGAGTACGACGTCGTCGGGACCGGCCTCGTCGGGCGGGAGCAGCTGCCCGCCCATGGCGTCGACGAGTGGCTTGACGGCCGCGATGAACGGCTCGTCCGCCGCGCCGCTCATTCCTCGCCCTCCGCGATCACGTTGACCTGGAGCGAGATCCGGGTGGCACCCGCCTCCAGGGACCGGCGCAGCAGGGCGTCGACGGTGGTGAGCACCGTGTCCGCGCCGCCCTCCGCGGTGTTCCCGAACGGCCCGACGTCCACCGAGTCCAGCTCGGCCGCCTCCACGACCTCCCGGGCCGCCACCGCGTGCGCGGGCGCCTCGTCCAGGTCGAAGGGCTCGGTCGTGAACTCCACTCTCAATCGCACTGCTCCCCCATGACATCGGCTCCGACCTGCTCGTCCTCTCGGCCCTCCGGCCGAGAGAGCACATTCGGGGCACTTCCTCCCGCCAGGGCGCCGAACGCCCGTCCCACCCCCGCCCCGGCCCGTTGCTCCGGATCGGGGAAGAGGTGGTTGTGGGCGTTCGGGGTCATCGCGGCGTCGGTGTGCCCCGGCCGCTCCGGCACGACCTTAACGGACTCCCCCCGCGGCGATCAGCAGGACGGCGGAGACGAAGTGGTCGCAGCCGTACCGACCGCTGCGGCTCCTGAGGTGGACACGAGGTCGTCGCCTCGGGAGGTCCTGTCGTTCACTCCTCCGGCGTGCGGGCGGGGCCTGGACGGCACAACTGCGCCCAGAGGCGGGCCGCTTCGTGTGCGCTGCGCCGGCGGTGGACGGCGGCACGGGCCCAGAGGCCGGTCGTGACGGTCGAACCCGTCAGGGCCGCCGCACAGGGCAGCCACCAGCCCCCGGTCACGAGCAGGAGTACGGCGACGACGGCCGGCGTGCTCCAGCCGCTGAGGCAGGCCACCGCCTCGGCACGACGGGACGCGGGCCGGTCGGCCCCCGCGCGCAGATCCACGAGGGCCGGCACGTACCAGACGGAGCCGGCCATGGTCACCGCCGCGGCGCCGAGGGCCAGGACTGGATGGGACACGGCTCAGCCCACCGTCTCCATGGCGGCGATCTCCGGGTGGTGCACGTCGAAGGCGGGGGACTCGGACCGGATGCGGGGCAAGGAGTTGACCGCACTTGCCGCACGCCACCGCCATGACCTCCATCGCCCGCCCCCCGAGCCGGTGCGCCTGGCACCTGTGCACGCCCTCGCGTACGACCCCTCTTGACAGCCCTCCAGATCCCCAGGCAGTCTTCCATTCAGCAGAAATAACTTTCCAGAATACGGAAAATGAGGTGGCCCCGATGCCGGGTGCCGAGTGGAGTACCGCCGCCGAGCAGCGCTTCGACGTCAACCTGTCGATCCTCTTCACCGAACTCCCGCTCCTGGAGCGCCCCGCGGCCGCCGCCGCGGCCGGTTTCACCGCGGTCGAGCTGTGGTGGCCCTGGGTCGACTCGCCCACACCGGAGCGGTCCGAACTGGACGGTCTGCAAAGGGCGATCGAGGACGCGGGCGTCCGGCTCACGGGCCTGAACTTCTACTCCGGGCAGCTCCCCGGCCCGGACCGCGGCGCCCTGTCCGTCCCGGGCGAGGAGTCGGAGCGGTTCCGCGCCAACGTCGAGGTCGCCGCGGACTTCGCCGAGTCCCTCGGCTGCACGGCCCTCAACGCGCTGTACGGCAACCGCGTCGACGGCGTGGATCCCGCCGAGCAGGACGCGCTCGCCCTGGAGAACCTCGCCCTCGCCGCCCGCGCGGCCCACCGGATCGGCGCGATCCTGTTGGTCGAGGCACTGAACCGGCCCGAGTCGCCGCGGTACCCGCTGGTGTCGGCGCCGGCGGCGGTGCGGGTCGTCGACCAGGTGAACGCGGCCACGGGACTGGGCAACGCCCGGTTCCTGATGGACCTGTACCACCTGTCCAGGAACGGCGAGGACCTGCCGGCGGTGATCGAGCGGTACGCCGCGCGGACCGGCCACGTGCAGATCGCCGACAACCCCGGCCGCGGTGCCCCCGGCACCGGCTCGCTCCCGCTGGCGGACCTCCTCGGACGGCTGCGGAAGGCGGGGTACGCGGGCTGGGTCGGCCTGGAGTACAAGCCCGGCGACCGGCCGAGCGCCGAGGCCTTCGACTGGCTGCCGGCCGAGGCCCGCGCCCCCCGCTGAGCAGTGGACGCCCGCAGACACCGCAGAGCGAAAGAGAGGCACCCCCGCATGAGCACCGGCCTTCCCAAGGTCTCCTGGATCGGCCTCGGCATCATGGGCTCCCCCATGTCCGAGAACCTGATCAAGGCGGGCTACGACGTCACCGGTCACACCCTGGAACAGGAGAAGCTGGAGCGGTTGGCCGCCGCGGGCGGCACCGCCGCCCCCTCCGTCGCCGAGGCGGTCCGTGACGCGGACGTGATCATCACCATGGTGCCCGCGTCCCCGCAGGTGGAGGCGGTCGCCTACGGACCCGACGGCATCCTGGAGAACGCCCGGCCCGGTGCCCTGCTGATCGACATGTCCTCGATCACCCCGCAGACCTCGGTCGACCTGGCCGCCGCCGCGAAGGACAAGGGCATCCGGGTGCTCGACGCCCCGGTGTCCGGCGGCGAGGCGGGCGCCGTCGAGGCGGTGCTGTCCATCATGGTCGGCGGTGAACAGGCCGACTTCGACCGGGCGAAGCCGCTCTTCGACGTACTCGGCAGGACGGTCGTGCGGTGCGGACCGCACGGCTCCGGCCAGACCGTGAAGGCCGCCAACCAGCTGATCGTCGCCGTCAACATCCAGGCGTGTGCCGAGGCCGTGGTCTTCCTGGAGAAGTCCGGCGTGGACCTGGCGGCCGCGCTGGACGTCCTGAACGGCGGTCTCGCGGGCTCCACCGTGCTGACCCGCAAGAAGGACGCCTTCCTCGCCCGTGACTTCGCGCCCGGCTTCCGCATCGATCTGCACCACAAGGACATGGGCATCGTCACCGACGCCGCCCGCACCGTCGGGGCGGCCCTGCCCGTCGGCGCGGTGGTCGCGCAACTGGTCGCGAGCCTGCGCGCGCAGGGTGACGGCGGCCTGGACCACTCCGCGCTGCTGCGCGCGGTGGAGCGGCTGTCCGGCGCCCGGGTCTGACCGTCCGACCCGCGTACGGCCGCCGACGGGGGGCGAGGCCGTACGCGCGGCCCGCGGGGTCTTTCCCGCGGGCGGGCGAGGGCGCCGCGGCGGCGCGCGAGCCAGTGCGGTGGTGAAGGCCGCCGGGGCACCTCCTGCGACCTGAGCGGAGGGGCGCCCGGTGCCGTCGCACCCGCCGCGGTCCCGAGCCCGGCCCACCGACCCCGTCCGGCGGCGCGAACACACCGTCGCGCCCGGTCTCGCGCCGCCGGACGGGCCCGCCTCCCGGCGTCCGGGGTGCGGATCCGCCCGGCGGGCAGGAGCCTGGGGGCATGGCACCTCCCACAAAACAACCGCACATCGTGGTCCATGCGCCGGCCCTGGACGGTTCGCGGCGGGTCACCTCGGGCGACGAGACGCTGGGCGTCGCCTCGCACGTCGACGACGTCGGCGAGATCCTGCGGCTGGCGGACCTCTACGTCACCGACGTCGAGGAGGCCGACCTCATCGAGTGGCAGGGCGGCGGCCCCGACGACTGGCCGGGCCTGTCGGAGCACCACGAGGCCTGAGCGGGGGCGGGGACGTACGGTCGTTCCCGGTCCACCGGTTGTACGGCAGCGGCCGTAGCCCGGCTACGGCACTCTCAAATGAACCTCTGAACCGGGCCCGGGAGGCTTCGAGCACCCCCGCCGACGGGCACATACCCCGTACGCGGGGCCCGCCGGCACGGGGGCGGCGGGCCCCGCTCAGGGGAAGCCCCGGGTGACGGCAGCGGCAGCGCTGATGTCCGCCGACGCCGTACGACACCCGTCAGACCTTCAGCGTCCTGATCGACGTCGGGGCGTGCCACGGCTCCGTCGCGATGTCCTCGAACTCGACGACGTCGCTTATGTCGTTGGTGGTCGACATGGAGATGTCGGTGACGCGCTCCAGGATCGCCTCGACGATCACCGGGACCCTGAACTCCGCGGCGAGCTCCTTGGCCTCCTCCAGTGCCGGGCCCAGTCCGCCGGGTTCGGTCACCCGGATCGCCTTGCAGCCGAGGCCCTCGGCGACCCGTACGTGGTCGACGCCGTAGACGCCCAGTTCGGGCGCGTTGACGTTCTCGAACTCCAGGTTGACCTGGAAGTCGATGTCGAACGCCCGCTGCGCCTGGCGGATGAGACCCAAGTAGGAGTTGTTGAGCAGGACATGGACGTAGGGGATCTTGTGCTGCGCCCCGACGGCCAGCTCTTCGAGCATGAACTGGAAGTCGTAGTCGCCGGACAGGGCGACGACCTGCGCACCGGGGTCGGCCTTGGCCACGCCCAGCGCCGCCGGGACGGTCCAGCCGAGGGGGCCGGCCTGGCCGCAGTTGATCCAGTGCCGGGGCCGGTGGACGTGCAGCATCTGGGCGCCGGCGATCTGTGCGAGGCCGATCGTCGAGACGTACCGCGTCTCCGGGCCGAAGGCCCTGTTCATCTCCTCGTAGACGCGCTGCGGCTTGATCGGGACGTCGTCGAAGTGCGTACGGCGCTGGAGCGTGGCCCGCTTCTCCTGTGCCGCGGCCGCCCAGGCGGAACGGTCGGGCAGCCCTCCCTCGGCGCTGAGTTCCTTGGCGACCCGGACGAACAGCTCCAGCGCGGCGCGCGCGTCGGAGGCGATGCCGTAGTCGGGAGCGAAGATCCGGCCGATCTGGGTGGGGTCGATGTCGACGTGGACGAAGGTCCGGCCGGCCGTGTAGACGTCGAGCCTGCCGGTGTGGCGGTTGGCCCAGCGGTTGCCGATGCCGAGGACGAAGTCGGACTCCAGGAAGGTCGCGTTGCCGTGGCGGTGCGAGGTCTGCAGGCCGACCATACCGGCGTTCAGTTCGTGGTCGTCGGGGAGGACGCCCCAGCCCATCAGGGTCGGTACGACCGGCGTACCGGTCAACTCGGCGAACTGCACGAGGAGTTCTGCGGCGTCGGCATTGAGGATGCCGCCGCCCGCGACGATCAGGGGGCGCTCGGCGGCGTTCAGCATGCCGAGCGCCTTCTCGATCTGGGCGCGGCTCGCGGCGGGCTTGTGGACGGGGAGCGACTCGTACGTCCCGGGGTCGAACTCGATCTCCGTCCGCTGCACGTCGATCGGCAGGTCGATGAGGACCGGGCCCGGCCGGCCGGAGCGCATGAGGTGGAAGGCCTGCTGGAAGACACCGGGGACCTGCGCGGCCTCCAGGACGGTCACCGCCATCTTGGTGACCGGCCTCGCGATGGCGGCGATGTCGACGGCCTGGAAGTCCTCCTTGTGGAGCACCGCGGTCGGGGCCTGGCCGGTGACGCACAGGATCGGAACGGAGTCGCCGGTCGCGGAGTACAGGCCGGTGATCATGTCGGTGCCGGCCGGACCGGAGGTCCCGACGCAGACCCCGATGTTGCCCGCTCGGGTACGGGTGTAGCCCTCGGCCATGTGCGAGGCGCCCTCGACATGGCGGGCGAGGGTGTGGGTGATGCCGCCGGAGGCCTTGAGCGCCGCGTAGAAGGGGTTGATCGCCGCGCCGGGGACACCGAACGCGTCGGTGACGCCCTCACGCTTGAGGATTTCTACTGCCGCGCGGGCAGCGGTCATTCGGGCCATGGAGTACTCCTGCTTCGCCTGTCGGATTCGCACTCCCGTCGCGCCCCGCGGTGCGCTTCTTCCGTATTACGGAAACTAACTTCTGCTATCTGGAATGAATGTAGGCAGGGTGGGCGAAGGCCGTCAAGAGAGCGGCACGAGGGCGTCAAGAGACGGCACGAGTGCCCTCCGGAAGCGGCGACCGCCGGACAGGGCGGGCGCGCGGGAGGACGATGGGGACTCCGGTCTGAGGTCAGGTCGTCCAGGAACGGAGGTGGTGGGGCCGTGCCCGAGAGCATGTCCGTGTCCGTGCGCTGTCCGGCCTGCCGCGGCGCGCACCGCTATACGGCGCCGTCGTACCCCTGTGTGTGCGGCGCACCCGTCGGCCTTCCGCTGGACGGGAACGCGGTGCCCGCACCGGTCGTCCACCGCGTCTGGCAGGACGACTGGGTCACCGTGCGCTGCGGGGACTGCGAACGGCCCGGCGAGTGGCCGCGGCCGGAACTCGGTTGCCCGTGCGGAACCGTACTGCGGATCCCGCTGGCCGACCCGGGCACCCCGCCCGGCCCCGATGCCGCACCCGCACCCTCACTCGGACCTCGGGAGACCGGCGCCGCTCCGCGCCCCGCCTTCCGCTCCGTGCCGATCCGCAGCGCCCGCGACGCGGTCACCGCCACCGTGCTGTATCTGCGGAGGCTCGGCCACGGGGACATCCGCCGCGCCGACCAGCGCCCTCCCTCCGGCATCGGGCTGGCCGGCCGGGGTGTCGTCGTCCTCCTCGAACCGTCCGCGCGTCGGGCGACACCGCGGGACGTGGAGTGCCTGTGGCTGACCGCCATGACGGAGTCCGCCCGGTGCCTGCACTTCTCCCTCGCCGGGTCCACCCCGGACGCCCGGGACCGCGCCGACCGCCTCGGCGTCCCGCTGTTCCTGCTCGACCTCACCGGCACCCCGCAGCCGGTGAACGCCCCGGCCGACGCCCTGGACGCCACCCTGACCTGAGAGCCGGCCCGAAACACCGCACCGCCTGCGAACCGGACCGAAAAGCCTGCGACGCGCCCGCCGCCACCGGCCGATACTCGGCACATGCGCATCCGCCCCGCCGCCCCCGACGAGCTGCCCGTCCTCCAGGACGTCGAACGGGCCGCCGGCGCCCCCTTCCGTGCCCTGGGCATGACGGAGATCGCCGACGACGAACCGCCCGCCCTGGACACCCTCGAGCACCACCGTCGGGCGGGGTACTGCTGGGTGGCGGCCGACGCCCGGGACCGGCCCGCCGCTTACCTGATCGCCGAGCCGGTGGACGCCGCGCTCCACGTCGAGCAGGTCTCCGTCCACCCGCGCGCCGCACGCCGCGGCGTGGGCCGGTCCCTGATCGCCCACGCCGCGCGACGGGCCGGGGAGGAGGGTCTGACCGCCCTGACACTGACCACGTTCGCCGACGTCCCGTGGAACGCCCCGTACTACGCCCGCCTCGGCTTCCGCACGCTGACCGAGGCCGAGCTCACGCCCGGTCTGCGCCGGATCCGCGCCGAGGAGAGCGAGCACGGCCTCGACCGGTGGCCGCGCCTGTGCATGCGCGGAAGCATCCGAACGCTCAGTCGACCGGGGCGGACGCCCGCCGGCCCGCCCGCACCGCGATCGGAGGGCTGACCGGATCGGCCGCACCCCACCCGCCCGCCGGACGGGTACCGGTCCCCCGGTCGTCTTCGCCCGCAGCGGTCCCGAGGTCCCCTGGAGCGGTGCCCGGGAGTCCCAGCCAGAACTCGCCGGAGCCTGCGATGTCCCCGTCGGACGGTCGTGCCGAACCGGCGTCCGCCACGCCTGCGAACTCGCTCTCCTGTCCGGGGCAGTGCAGTACGCTCCCGACCCGGTCGAGCCCCCGCCGACGGCAACGTCCTCATCTGCTGCGCCGAGCCCACCGAGGGGGTCGTCCTGGACCTGTGCGGAGCGGCGCCTCACCCCGGGCACGCGGGCACCACTGCCCGCCGGTCCGTGGTTCCGGGGAGTTCCGCCGTCACCGCGTGCCGCCGGCGGCCCACCCGGGGTCGTTGGGGTGGGGTTCGAGCGGGGTGACGGTGAGAGTCATCCAGGGACGCAGCGGCAGTGTGCCGAGCACCTTCTCCCGGAGCTCCTTCTCGTCCGCGGCCCGCCAGACCCCGATGCTGCGCAACTCTCCGACGGGACGCCACAGTCGGGCCAGGTTGCCGGTCGTCGAGAGTTCCCCCGCGCGGACCGCCTCGGCCGCCCTGCGCCGGTCGACCTCGTCCTGGCTGGTCCCCTCAGGGATCGTCGTGGTGATTTCGACGAGGAACTCCTGCATCGGTTCCGCTCCGTTCGGTGAAGGCCCCGGGGACGACGGGAAGGGCGAGTTCGCCGGTGGCCATCCGTCTCCCCCCGAGCGGAGCCGCGATCAGGTCGGACGCCGCCTCACCTCATGAGAGCCCTCACACGAGGTTTTTCAGCAGCCGTTCCGCGAGCACTTCGGCGGAGTGGGGATTCTGCCCGGTGATCAGGTTGCGGTCCTCGACCACATACGGCTTCCACATCTCGCCCCGGCTGTACTCGACGCCGACTTTCTCCTTGAGCTCGTCCTCGAGCAGCCACTGTGCCTTGTCGGCCAGTCCGACGGCCTCTTCCTCCTCATTGGTGAAGCCCGTGACCCGGTAGCCCTTGAAGGGCGACTCGCCGTGAATCCTGGTGGCCAGCATCGCGGCAGGGGCGTGGCACACGATGGCGAGCGGTTTGCCCGAGGCGAGTTGTTCGGTCAGTATCCGTCCCGCGTCGGCGTCCACCGACAGGTCCTGCATCGGGCCGTGGCCTCCGGGCAGGTACACCGCGTCGTAGTCCTGCAGTCGCACGTCCGAGAGTTTGATCGGCCGGCGCATGACCTCCGCGGAACGGATGATGGCTTCCAGTTCGAGCGCTCCCTCCTCACCGCCGGCCATCGCGGGGCGCAGGCTCATCATGTCGACGGTCGGCGTCACGCCGTCGGGCGTCGCGACGACGACCTCGTGGCCCGCCTCCGTGATCGCCTTGTACGGCTGCGCGAACTCCTCCGCCCAGTAGCCGGTGGCGTACCTCGTGCCGTCCTTCAGGACCAGGTACGTAGCTCCGGTGACCACGAAAAGCACCTTCGCCATCACGCATCACCTCCTCAGCCCCGTTTGGAAAAATTGAGGGGATTTGCACTGAAGGCCAGTCTAGGCACAGAAGCCATCGGGCACCTGCGGACAGCGGTTCGTCTCCCAAGGCCCGCAGTGCGACGTGTTGTTGACCGTCTCCGTGGACAAGGTCCGCCCGTTCTCCCGGACAGAGCCAGGCGGCAAGGTCCGGGCGAGGCAGCGCCCGCTGCTCGGCATGGCCGGTGGCGGGCCGCGCGCAGGGGATGCGCTCGTCGGCGACCTGGACGCCGACGGCCGTAGCCACCACTT
This sequence comes from Streptomyces sp. NPDC050388, assembly GCF_040655635.1. Lineage (NCBI taxonomy): Bacteria > Bacillati > Actinomycetota > Actinomycetes > Kitasatosporales > Streptomycetaceae > Streptomyces > Streptomyces sp. NPDC050388. Next base: position 44,226 of record NZ_JBFAKH010000010.1, on the reverse strand, counting down.
GATCAGGGCGGTGTTCAGCGCCTCGGCCTCCGCCCACCAAGAGGGCACCGCGGTCAGCGGCAGCACGGCGGTGGGGACAGCCGCCGCGACGACCGGCCGCTCGGCGAGCATCGCGCGCAGCCCGATCCTGACACCGCCACGCTCCGTCGACACCCGATGCGCGGCGACGCGGGCATGGCCATGGGCGGCCGTACCGGCCGGAACGAGCCCGTAGACGCCGCCGAACAGCGCTGTTCCTGGCGGTCTCCGGGCCGACGCCCGCTGCGGGGTGGCCGGCCAGGGAAACGGTGGGCACGGCGGTACATCGCTACACCCTCCGCCGAAATGGCATGAATCACGGCAATGCGGAACGACCCGGTAGATCAGTGCCGGGTTGCGTACGGGCGGTGCACCGCCCGCTCCGACTGCGGTAGAGTGGATCTTGTACGCGCCGCCGGATCCGCCGGCGGTGGGTGATGCGTCGGTGGTCCAAGGAAAGACGCCCCGCTTCCTGCGGGGAAATGCAGGTGCAAGGCCTGCCCGGCGCTCGACGGAGAAGACCTCCGGCCCTGCTGTCCAGGGCCGGAGGTCTTCTCGCATCCGGTCGACGGCACGGCACCGGTCCCGGCCGCCGGGATCACCCCCGGATGACGCGCTACGTCGTCCAGCGGCGACGCCACCGCCCTGCCCCTGCCCCTGCCCCTGCCCCTGCCCCTGCCCCTGCCCCTGGGAGCCTGCCCCCGTTCTCTCCCTCACGGCGGAACGACGGACGCGCTCCGCGGCCCGGGGTCGCGGCGGAAGAGGTCACCGGAAGTCCTCCTCGCGGTACTCGGCCTCGGAACCCGCCGCCGTGGCCTCGCGCAGCTCGATGCGGCGGATCTTGCCGGAGACGGTCTTGGGCAGCTCGCCGAACTCCAGCCTGCGGATCCGCTTGTAGGGGGCGAGCACCTTGCGGGAGTGCTCGAAGAGCTCCCTCGCGGTGTCCGGGCCGGGCTGCCTGCCCTCCGCGAGCACGACGTACGCCTTGGGCACGGCCAGGCGCAGCTCGTCCGGAGCGGGCACGACGGCCGCCTCGGCGACCGCCTCGTGCTCCAGCAGGGCGCTCTCCAGCTCGAAGGGACTGATCTTGTAGTCACTCGCCTTGAAGACGTCGTCCGCGCGCCCGACATACGTGATGTACCCGTCTTCGTCCCGCGCGCCGATGTCGCCCGTCCGGTAGTAGCCGCCGGCCATGGCCTCCGCGGTGCGCTCGGGGTCGCCGTGGTAGCCGGTCATCAGGCCCACCGGACGGTGCGACAGGTCGAGCGCGATCTCGCCCTCGGCGGCGGGCGCGCCGGAGACCGGGTCGAGCAGTGCGACGCGGTAGCCGGGGCTGGGGCGGCCCATGGAGCCCGTCTTGAGGGGCTGGCCCGGGCTGTTGGAGACCTGGACGGCGGTCTCGGTCTGACCGAAGCCGTCGCGGATCGTCACGTTCCAGGCGCGCCGGATCTGCTCGATGACCTCGGGGTTGAGCGGCTCACCGGCGGCGACGACCTCGCGCGGCGGGGTGCGCAGCCGGGTGAGGTCGGCCTGGATGAACATGCGCCACACGGTCGGCGGCGCGCAGAAGGTGGTGACGCCGGCGCGGTCCATCTCGGTCATCAGCCGGACGGCGTCGAAGCGTGCGTAGTTGTGCAGGAAGACGGTCGCCTCGGCGTTCCACGGGGCGAAGAGGTTGGACCAGGCGTGCTTGGCCCAGCCGGGCGAGGAGATGTTCAGGTGCACGTCGCCGGGTTTCAGCCCGATCCAGTACATGGTGGCCAGGTGCCCGATGGGATACGTGGTGTGGGTGTGTTCGACGAGCTTGGGCCGGGCGGTGGTGCCCGAGGTGAAGTACAGCATCAGCGGGTCGTCGGCGAGGGTGGGCCCGTCGGGTGCGAAGTGCTCGGCGGCGCCCTGGGTGTCCTCGTACGGCAGCCAGGCGTCGCCCGCTCCCGCGCCGACCGCGACCCGGGTGTAGTCGCCGGGCACCCCGTCGAACTTCGCCGTGTCGGCGGCGCGGGCGATCACGTGCCGGACGCGGCCCCGGTCGACGCGGTCGCGCAGGTCGGCGGGGCCGAGCAGCGGGGTGGCGGGGATGACCACGGCGCGCAGTTTCATCGCGGCGAGCGCGGTCTCCCAGAGTTCGGCCTGGTTGCCGAGCATGACCAGCACCCGGTCCTCGGCGCGTACGCCCTGCTGGCGCAGCCAGTTCGCGACCTGGTCGGAGCGGCGGGCCAGTTCGGCGAAGGACAGCCTGGTCTGCTCGCCGTCCTCCTCGACGAGGTGCAGCGCGGTGCGGTCGTTGCCGTCCGCGATCACGTCGAACCAGTCGAGCGCCCAGTTGAACCGCTCGGGGCGCGGCCAGCGGAACCCCGCGTAGGCGGTGGCGTAGTCGTCGCGGTGTTCCAACAGGAAGTCCCGGGCCCTGCGGAACTCTTCCGTCGCCGTCGTCATCTGTCCTCCTCGGTGCCGAACCTTGCCGGGCGGCTCTCCCCCGTCGTGTAATCCGTGACGCAGGTCCCACTACCCCCGAACGGGGGGTGGGTACGCGGGAGCCGCGACGAAGGGGCGAACAGGTGACGGCCGGCCCGGCGGGAGCACTCGACGCGGTCGGGCCCGGTGGCGCGTCGGCCCGCCGGGCGTGGTGGCCGCCGTGGGTGTGCCGTGGTCTCGTACGGCCGCCATTACCGGTGTCCCGGGGCTTTGGATTTCATCCGCGCGGCACGCTGTTATTTCCCTCACCACACCGTCTCTCCGAAATGAAAGGGCCTGTTGCCTAATATTGGCCAGGACACGACACAGGAGGGGAGCGGTGACCGTGCGAGGGGACTTCAAGGAGCCTGCCAGGTGCCGCCCCGACCTGGTCATCGGCCGGGAGGAACCGTTCGCCGAGGCGCGCGAACAGCTCGCCCGAGGAGGCAGTGTGCTGCTTCACGGGCCCGCCGGAATAGGAAAGTCGACCGTGCTGCGGGCACTTGCGGCGGAAAACGCCGGCGCGGCGCCCACGGTGCTGCGCTGCTCGGCCACCGAGTCCGAATCCCACCTCCCGTTCCTGGCGCTGGCCGATCTGTTCGGTCTGGTCCTGGACCGGGTCTCCGGTGCGCTGCCCGCCGCGCAACGCACCGCCCTGGAGTCGGCGCTCACCGGCCGCGGCGAGTCGACCCTCCAACGGGACGGTCTCGCGCTGCGCCTGGCGGTGCTGTCCACCCTGCGGGCGCTCGCCGCCGAGGGACCCGTCCTGGTCGTCGCCGACGATCTGCAGTGGCTGGACCCGGCCAGCGCGGAGCTTCTCGGATTCGCCGCGCGGCGCCTCGGCGACACCCCCGTGCAGATGCTGTGCGCGGTGCGCACGGAGGGCCTGGAGGAGTACGACCGTCATCTGCGGGCCTGCCCGCCGGACACGCGCGTGGTGCGGCTGGGCCCGCTCTCCCGTGTCCAGGTGTCCACGCTGCTCGACCACCGCGGCTACACGGGCCTGTCCCGTACCACCGTCCGTGACATCCACCGCACCAGCGGCGGCAACCCGCTCTTCGCGCTCGAACTGGGCCGTGCCCTGGCCGAGAGCCCGACCCGCCCCCGCCCCGGTGAGCCGCTGCCGGTGCCGACCTCGCTGCGGGCCCTGGTGCTCAGCCGGCTGGAGATGCTGTCGGACGAGGCGCGCCGCACCCTGCTGGTGGCCAGCGTCGGCGCCCGCCCCACGCCGGCGCTGCTGCACGCGGCCGGCCGGGACCACGCCGAGGAGGAGACGGCCCAGGCCGCCGCGCTGGGTCTGCTGGCGACGGACCCGGAGGAGCCGGCCCTGCGTTTCGCGCATCCGCTGATCTCGGCCGCGCTGTACGCGGAGGCCTCGGCGCACGAGCGGCGGGCCGCGCACGCCGCGCTGTCCACGGCGGCCTCCGACCCCATCGAGCGGGCCCGGCATCTGGCCCTGGCCACGACCGGCACCGATCCGAAGGTGGCGGCCCGGCTCGCCGAGGCCGCCGCGCTGGCCCGGGACCGGGGGGCGCCCTCGGTCGCGGCCTCGCTGGGGCTGCTGGCGGCCCGTCACACTCCGGCGGACCCGTCGGCCGACGGCACGCGGGCGGACACGGCGTCGGACGGCGGCGAGCCGGGCCGCAGCGCGCCGAGTCCGGACGAGCGGCGGCTGCAGGCCGCCGAGGACGCCATCACCGCCGGTGAGGTGGATCTCGCCCGGGACATCGCGCGCGAGGTGCTGACCCGGGCCACGGTGCCCGCGGAGCGGGTGCGGGCGTGGATGGTGGTCATCGAGGCGGCCGGGCAGGCGCTCGGCGAGGTCGACGCGGTCTACCCGCAGGTGCTGGCGGACGCCGGCGACGACCCGCGGCTGCTCGCCCTGGTCCACTACCAGTTGGCCTGGCGGGAGGTGGTGGTGGACGGCGACTTCGCCAAGGCCCGGCTGGAGACCGCACACGCCGCGGAACTGGCCGCACGCGGCGGGGACCGGCGTACGGAGCTGATGGCGCTCGCCTTCCAGTCCTCCACCGAGACCCTGATGGGCCATCCGGACGCGCCCGCCACCATCGAGCGGGCCCTGCAGGAACCCCAGGACCCCGATGTGGCCTGCCACCACAACGGCGCCGCGTCGGCCAGGTTCCGCTGGCTGCTGATGAGCGACCAGCTGCCCGAGGCCCGCAGGAGCATCACCGGGCTGCTGCGGGAGGCCCGGCGGCGCGGCATGGTCGAGAGCGAGGTGCACTTCCTGCGTCTGCTCGCCGACACCGAACTGCGTTCCGGGCACTGCGGCCGGGCCCTGGACCTGACCCGCGAGAGCCTGCGGCTGGCCCGCGACTCCGGGATCGGCGAGAGCGCCTCGGCCATGCTCGCCTCCCTCGCGGAGGCCTCCGGCGGGGACGTGGACCGGGCGCTCGCACTGGCCCGGGAGGCCGCGGACCACGCCGAGGTGGACGGCGACCAGTTGTACCTCTCCCTCGCCCTGGCCGCCCTGGGCTACGCCCGGCTGGTCGCCGGGGACGCCGCGGCCGCGGTCCGTTCGCTGCGCCGGGTGCGGGAGTTGGAGCACGGCATGGGCATCCACGATCCGGCGCGGGGCCGCTGGCACGGCGATCTCGCCGAGGCGCTGGTGCGGATCGGTGAACCCGGCGAGGCGCAGGAACTCATCAACGTCACACGGCTGCACGCGCGGCGTCTGAACCGCTTGAGCGTGCTGGCCGTACTCGACCGCGCCGAGGCGCTGGTACGCGCGGCGCGCGGCGAACACGAGTCCGCCCGGGTGCAGTTGACGTCGGCTCAGGGCAGGCTCGCCGCGCTGGGTTTCGGCCTGGAGGAGGCGCGGGCCGCGTTCGCGCTGGCCCGGCTGCGTGCCCGGGCCCCGGGTCCGGCCCCGTACGACGAGGCCGCACGGCTGTTCCGGCGCTGCCGCGCGCTGCCCTGGCTGCGCCAGGTGGACGCGGCCGTGGCCCCCGGTCCGGTGGTGCCGGAGACCGTGCCCGTCGTCCCGGCGATCCCGGCCGCGCTGGACGGTCTCGCCTCGATGGAACGGCAGGTCGCCTCACTGGTGATGGAGGGGGCCACCAACCGGGAGATCGCCGGCCGGCTGTTCATCAGCGTGAAGACCGTCGAGGCGACCCTCACCCGGGTGTACCGGAAACTGGGCATCCGGTCGCGGGTGGACATCGTCCGGCTGGCAGCGGGCCGCCGTACGAAGTAATCGGGGCGGATGGGGAGTTCGGGGTTCCGGCGACCGAGGGTTTTCCCTGTCCGGCTCCCGTAGGGGCTTCCCTCATTGGGGGCTCGCGCTCCGGCTCGTAGCGTAATCCGTGCCGCTCGCCGGGCACACGGAGACCGGTGGCCCGGTCCCCGTGCTGAACCCCCCACCCCGTGCGACCCCCCACCGGCAACCGACGAGGAGACCGATGTCCGGGCTCATCCGCGCCAAGAAGGCCGCCGCGCTCGTCGCGGCGACCGCGGCCGCCGCCGCGACCGCACTGCTCACCGCCCCCTCCTCCGCCGCCGCTCCCCAGCCGATCGTCGGCGGCACCACGACCACGGCGTCCGCGTACCCGTTCGTCATGCAGATCACCGACGCCTCGCAGAACCAGTTCTGCGGCGGCACCCTGGTCACGCCCACGAAGGTGGTCACGGCCGCCCACTGCATGGTCGGCGAGACCACCGGCAGTGTGCGCGTGGTCGGCGGGCGCACCTACCTGAACGGCACCAACGGTACGGTGGCGCGCGTCAGCAGGATCTGGATCAGCCCGGACTACCGGAGCGTCACCCGCGGCGACGACGTCGCGGTGCTGACCCTGTCGACGTCGATGCCGTACTCCACGGCGGGCTACGTCTCCTCCTCGGACACCTCGGTGTACGCGGCCGGCACCACCGCCCGCATCCTGGGCTGGGGCACCACCTCCTCGGGCGGCAGCTCCTCCAACCAGTTGCGCACCGCGACCGTCCCGACGGTGTCCGACGCGAGCTGCGGCAGTTCGTACGGTTCCCGGTTCGTCCGGAGCGACATGGTGTGCGCCGGCCACTCCTCCGGCGGTGTGGACAGCTGCCAGGGCGACAGCGGCGGACCGCTGCTCATAGGCGGCCGGCTCGCGGGCATCACCTCCTGGGGCGACGGCTGCGCGGCGGCCGGATCCCCGGGCGTGTACACCCGGTTGACCACCTTCTCCGGGGAGGTCACGGCCCAGATCAACTCGTAGTCCCACGGGTCGGTGTGAGGCACCCGAGTTCCTGAGTACCCCTCAGGTGATTGCCAGGGGGCGTTGCGAGCTTCCACGAGCAGCCCGCAACGCCCCCTTTCCATGCCCGGGGGCGACCCTTCCCACCAAGGCCCATTCGGGACATTTCCTCGAGACGTGTAACACCGTGACGGTCACCGGACGCTGATCCGTACGGGACGCGAGAAGCGGCCCTTTTTCATGCAGTCGGGCACCACCCCGGAACAACCCCACAACGAAGGGCCGCCCCCAGTGAATCCCCACCCCACCGAGAACGGTGGAACCGCACAGAACCCGCAGAACCCGCAGACCCCCCAGACCGCCCAGAGCCCCCAGAGCCCTCGGAGCGACGCCGGCCGCCCCCGGGGAACCGAAGGCCTCCCGGTCTACGAGAGCCTGGTGCGCGAACGGGGTGACGTCGTGGCGGAGGTCCGCGAGGTGGCCGAACGCACGGAGTTCGAGCTGCGTCAGGTGCCGGCCTTCCGTCCCGGCACCCGACCGGCCCCGGCCCCCCCGGTGATGTCGCGCACCGGCTGAGCCGGTCGGGTGAGCCCTCCCCGCCCGGGCCACCACCGGGCGGACGGGATTCCCTAGGATCCTTCCGTGGCCACCTTCCAGCTCCAGCGCACGGCGCCCCTCCCGATCGACGAGACCTGGCGTCGGCTCACGGAGTGGCACCGCCACGGGGCGGCGGTCCCCCTCACCCGGATCACCGTGACCCCTCCCCCGCCCACCGGCGAGGGCACGGTCGTCGTCGCCCGCTCGGGTCTCGGCCCGCTCTCCTTCGACGACCCGATGGAGGTGACGGTGTGGCGGCCCCCCGGCCCCGGTTCCCCGGGCCTGTGCCGCCTGGAGAAGCGGGGCCGCGTGGTCCGGGGCTGGGCGGAGATCGAGGTCCGTCCGGGGCCGGGCGGCCGCACCCGCGTCCTGTGGCGCGAGGACCTGCGGGTCCGCTTCCTCCCCGCCTTCTGCGACCCCGCGCTGCGGTCGGTCTCCCGCCAGGTGTTCGGACGAGCGGTGAACACCCTGCTGCGACAGCCGTGACGGCCGGAGCGGCGGGTGATCACCGTGCCGGCGGCCCCACCCCTCACGCCCTCGAGCCGGTCCTGCCCGCGGGCTCGGGTGCGGGTGCGACGGCGGGCGGCGTGGGGTCGACGTCGTGGTGGATCGGGGTGTGGGCGCCGGTGAGGGGGACGCCGGTGCCGCCCCGACGGGTGGCGACGATCTCCGCGGCGATGGACAGGGCCGTCTCCTCCGGGGTGCGGGCGCCGAGGTCGAGGCCGATCGGGGAGCGCAGGCGGGCCAGTTCCGGGTCGGTGACGCCGGCCTCGCGCAGGCGGGCCTCGCGGTCCAGGTGGGTGCGGCGGGATCCCATCGCGCCGACGTAGGCGACCGGGAGGCGCAGGGCGAGCCGGAGCAGGGGGACGTCGAACTTCGCGTCGTGGGTGAGGACGCACAGGACCGTACGGGCGTCGACGTCGGTGCGTTCCAGGTACCGGTGCGGCCACTCGACGACGATCTCGTCGGCGTCCGGGAAGCGTGCCCGGGTGGCGAACACGGGGCGCGCGTCGCACACCGTGACCCGGTAGCCGAGGAACGTGCCGGCCCGGACCAGTGCCGACGCGAAGTCGATCGCGCCGAAGACGATCATCCGGGGCGGCGGGACCGACGACTCGACCAGCAGGGTCACCGGGGCGCCGCAGCGTGAACCCTCCGCGCCGATCTCCAGGGTGCCGGTGCGGCCCGCGTCCAGGAACGCGCCCGCCTCCCCCGCCACGGTGCGGTCGAGACCCGGACGGTCGCCGAAACCCCCCTCGTACGAGCCGTCGGGGTACACCGTGAGCGCGCGGCCCATCAGGTCGGCGGGGCCGCTCACGATCCGCGCCACGGCCGCCGCCTCGCCTCGCGCGGCGGCGGCGAGCGCGGCGGTGAGCGCCGGGCGGACGGGGTCCGCGGCCCGTACCGGTGTGATCAGGACGTCGATGACGCCGCCGCAGGTCAGACCGGTGGCGAAGGCGTCCTCGTCGCTGTAGCCGAAGCGTTCCAGGACGGTTTCGCCGTCCCGGAGCGCCTGCTCGCACAGCGCGTACACCGCGCCCTCCACGCAGCCGCCGGAGACCGAGCCGATCGCCGTGCCGTCGGTGTCCACCGCCAGCGCGGCGCCGGGCCCGCGGGGCCCGCTGCCGGTGACCGCCACCACGGTGGCGACCGCGAAGTCGCGGCCCTGCTCGGCCCACCGGTGCAGTTCCTCGGCGATGTCCAGCATCTCTCGGCCTCCTGAGCCGGGTGCTCCGGGCGGCGCGCGCTGTGGCCGTTCGTGTGCCGCCCGGAGGGTCTGTCATGCGGTGCCGGTCAGGTGCTCCGGTCGTACCGGCGTACGGTTCAGCTCCAGCCCGGTCGCGTTCCGGACGGCCGCGAGGACCGCCGGGGTGGACGACAGGGTGGGGGCCTCGCCGACGCCGCGCAGCCCGTACGGCGCGTGGTGGTCGGCGAGTTCGAGCACGTCGACGGGGATGGTCGGCGTGTCGAGGATGGTGGGGATGAGGTAGTCGGTGAAGGAGGGGTTGCGGACCTTCGCGGTCTTCGGGTCGACCAGGATCTCCTCCATGACCGCCACGCCCAGGCCCTGGGTGGTGCCGCCCTGGATCTGTCCGATGACGGACAGCGGGTTGAGCGCCTTGCCGACGTCCTGCGCGCAGGCCAGTTCGATCACCTTGACCAGGCCGAGCTCGGTGTCGACCTCGACGACGGCGCGGTGCGCGGCGAACGTGTACTGGACGTGCCCGTTGCCCTGGCCGGTGCGCAGGTCGAAGGGTTCGGTCGGCCGGTGCCGCCACTCCTCCTCCACCTCGACGGCCTCGTCGCCGAGGACGTCCACCAGGTCGGCGAGGACTTCGCCGCCGTCGGTGACGACCTTGCCGCCCTCCAGCAGGAGTTCGGCCGTCGCCCACGCCGGGTGGTACGAGCCGAGCCGGCGCCGGCCGAGTTCGAGCACCCGCTCGCGGACGAGTTCGCAGGCGTGGCGCACGGCGCCTCCGGTGACGTAGGTCTGCCGGGAGGCGGAGGTCGAACCGGCCGAGCCCACCCGGGTGTCGGCCGGGTGGATGGTCACCTGGGCGACACCGAGCTCGGTGCGGGCGATCTGGGCGTGGACGGTGACACCGCCCTGTCCGACCTCCGCCATCGCGGTGTGCACGGTGGCCACGGGCTGCCCGCCGACCACCTCCATCCGCACCCGCGCGGTGGAGTAGTCGTCGAAGCCCTCGGAGAAACCGACGTTCTTGATGCCGACCGCGTAGCCGACGCCGCGGACGACGCCCTCGCCGTGGGTGGTGTTGGACAGGCCGCCCGGCAACTGGCGGACGTCGGCGCCCTCGCTGCTCTCCCACTGCCGCTCGGGCGGCATCGGCATCGCCTTGACGCGGCGCAGGAGTTCGGCGACCGGCGCCGGGGAGTCGACCCGCTGCCCGGTGGGCATGACCGTGCCCTGCTCCATGGCGTTGAGCTGTCTGAACTCCACCGGGTCCATGCCGAGTTCCCGCGCCAGCTTGTCCATCTGCGCCTCGTAGGCGAAGCACGCCTGGACCGCGCCGAAGCCGCGCATGGCGCCGCAGGGCGGGTTGTTGGTGTAGAGGGCGAGGCCCTCGATCTCGACGTCGTCGACCCGGTAGGGGCCGATGCCGAGGGAGGTGGCGTTGCCGACCACGGCCGGGGAGGCGGAGGCGTACGCGCCGCCGTCGAGCACGATGCGGCACTTCACATGGGTCAGTCTGCCGTCGCGGGTGGCGCCGTGCTCGTAGAAGAGCTTGGCCGGGTGACGGTGGACGTGGCCGAAGAAGGACTCGAAGCGGTTGTAGACGATCTTGACGGGCTTGCCGGTGCGCAGGGCGAGCAGGCAGGCGTGGATCTGCATGGACAGGTCCTCGCGGCCCCCGAACGCGCCTCCGACGCCGGAGAGGGTCATCCGTACCTTGTCCTCGGGCAGGCCGAGGACGGGCGCGATCTGGCGCAGGTCGGAGTGGAGCCACTGGGTGGCGATGTAGAGGTGGACGCCCCCGTCCTCCTCGGGGACGGCGAGTCCCGACTCGGGGCCGAGGAACGCCTGGTCCTGCATGCCGAAGGTGTACTCGCCCTCGACGACCACGTCCGCCCGCTCGCGGGCCCGTGCCACGTCGCCGCGCACGATCGGCTGGCGGTGGACGATGTTGGGGTGGGGGACGTGGGCGAAGTGGTGGTCTTCCCGGTTCTCGTGGACGAGGGGCGCGTCGGGGGCGAGCGCGGAGGCCTCGTCGGTGACGACCGGGAGTTCGCGGTACTCGACCCTGATCCTGGCGGCGGCGCGGCGCGCGGTCTCCGGGTGGTCGGCGGCGACCATGGCGACGGGCTCGCCGTGGTGACGGACCTTGCCGTGGGCGAGGACGGGGGTGTCCTGGATCTCCAGGCCGTAGTTCTTCACCTCGGTCGGCAGGTCGTCGTGGGTCATGACGGCGTACACGCCCGGCAGCGCGAGGGCCTCGGAGGTGTCGATCGACACGATCTCGGCGTGCGCGACCGTGGAGCGCAGGATCTGGCCCCAGAGCATGTCCTCGTGCCACATGTCGGAGGAGTACGCGAACTCGCCGGTGACCTTGAGGGTGCCGTCGGGGCGGAGGGTGGACTCCCCGATGCCGCCCCTGGTCCGCGCGCCCTGGGTGAGGGTGGCGGGGGCGCCGACCGGTCCGGGCGCCGTGGAGGGCTCCTGGGTGGTCATGCGCGGGCCCCCTCGGACTGGCGGGCGGCCGCGAGGCGGACCGCGTCCATGATCTTCTCGTAGCCCGTGCAGCGGCACAGGTTGCCCGACAGCGCCTCGCGGATGTCCGCGTCGCTCGGGCTGGGGTTGCGCTCCAGCATCTCGTCGGCGGCGACCAGCAGGCCCGGGGTGCAGAATCCGCACTGGACGGCGCCGGCGTCGATGAACGCCTGCTGGATCGGGGCGAGTTCGGTGCCCTCGCCGGTCTGCGAGCCGGTGCCCGGGGCCGCCTGCCACCGGTGGGCCTCGTTCAAGGAGGTGCCGCTTTCCGCGGGAGTGGCACCGTGTCCGGCACCGGCACCGCGGGAACGCTGCCGGGCGAAGTCCGCCAGTCCCTCGACCGTGACGACGTCACGGCCCTCGGCCTGGCCGGCCGCGACGAGGCACGAGCACACCGGGACGCCGTCCAGGCGCACCGTGCAGGAGCCGCACTCGCCCTGTTCGCAGGCGTTCTTGGAGCCGGGCAGGCCGAGCCGCTCGCGCAGCACGTACAGCAGGGACTCGCCCTCCCACACGTCGTCGGCCCGCTGGGGCCGTCCGTTGACGGTGAAGTCGATACGCATCACGCGGCTCCCTCGGTGCTACGGCGGGCGCCGCGGTACGACTCCCAGGTCCAGGTCAGCGTGCGGCGGGCCATGACGCCGACGGCGTGCCGACGGTAACTCGCGGTGCCCCGCACGTCGTCGATCGGGTTGCAGGCGGCGGCACACAGGTCCGCGAACTGCTTGGCCACGGACGGTGTGACGATCTTCCCGTTGTCCCAGAAGCCGCCCTCGTCGAGCGCCGCGTTCAGGAACTCCTCGGCGGCCGTGGCGCGTACGGGCGTGGGTGCCGCGGAGCCGATGCCGGTGCGGACCGTACGGGTCTCGGGGTGCAGGGCCAGGCCGAACGCGCACACGGCGATGACCATCGCGTTGCGGGTGCCGACCTTGGAGAACTGCTGGGGGCCGTCGGCCTTCTTGATGTGCACGGCGCGGATCAGCTCGTCCGGCGCCAGCGCGTTGCGCTTCACGCCGGTGTAGAAGGCGTCGATCGGAATGCGGCGGGACCCGCGCACCGACTCGGCCTCGACCTCGGCACCGGCGGCGAGCAGCGCCGGGTGGGCGTCGCCCGCCGGGGAGGCGGTGCCGAGGTTGCCGCCGACCCCGCCGCGGTTGCGGATCTGCGGGGAGGCGACCGTGTGGGAGGCGAGGGCGAGACCCGGCAGCTCGGCCCGCAGGTGCTCCATGATCCTCGAGTACGGGACGGAGGCGCCGAGCCGTACGGTGTCCTCGCCGACCTCCCACTCGGCGAGGTCCGCGATGCGGTTGAGGTCCATGAGGTACTCGGGTCTGCGGTGGTCGAAGTTGATCTCGACCATCACATCGGTGCCGCCCGCGATCGGTACGGCGGTGGGGTGCTCGGCCTTCGCGGCGAGCGCCTCCTCCCAGCTGGCTGGGCGAAGGAAGTCCATGACCGACTCTCTTCTTCGTCTCGTGTCGTGCGCGTCGAGTTGTTCCTCCCGTGAGTCGTACGGGATCGAGCCGATCCGTGCCCGGCGGGCCCGGCCCGTCCCTGGGGGATTCACTCGGAGTGCGCCTCAGTACACCGTCCGTTGCTCCACCCGGGTCAGTCACGAAAGCCATGAAGGAGTTGGCTGGCCAGTGCGATCATCTTGTAGATTCATATGAATGGAGGGCCTCGGCGGCTTCAGCGACCTCGACGATCGCAGTGATCTCCATGTCTTCCTCCAGGAACAACGGATCCGGAGGACACGGAGAGCACTCTTCTGGTAGCCGACCGACCGCAACCGATCGGCCGCCCGCCGGGCGCTGCGCCGAAACCGCTGAGTTCCCTCCACGGCCCATCGTGGGCATCGACGCATGTGAAGCACATGACTCACATATCGACGCACACATCGACACAAAGGGAACGGCGGCGACGAGAATGCGGCTGCGCGCACTGCTGGAGACCGACGCGCTGGGTCTCAGGCTGCTCGGCGGCGAGGACGAGCTGGACCGCACCGTGCACGGGGTGATGACCACCGACCTCAAGGACCCCAGCCGCTATCTCTCGGGCGGGGAACTGGTGCTCACGGGCCTGGCCTGGCGCCGGGACCCCGCCGACTCGGAGCCGTTCGTGCGGCGCATGGTGCGGGCGGGGATCGCCGCCCTGGCGGCCGGTGAGGCCGAGCTGGGCGACATCCCGGACGACCTGATCGCTGCCTGTGCGCGGCACCGGCTGCCGCTGTTCGCGGTGCACGAGTCGGTGGCCTTCGCGACCGTCACCGAGCACGTCGTGCGGAAGGTGTCCGGCGAGCGGGCCGGGGACCTCGCGGCCGTGGTGGACCGGCACCGGCGGATGATGACCTCGGGCCCGGCGGGCGGCGGCCCGGACGTGGTGCTCGATCTGCTCGGCACCGACCTGGACCTGCGGGCGTGGGTGCTCTCGCCCACCGGGCGGCTGATCGCCGGTCCGAAGGCCGCGGGGCCGGGGCTGCCCGCGGGCGTGGGGGCACGGCTCGCGGCGGAGCATCTGGCGGCCGCCCGCTCCGGCCGGCCCGGACCGCACCGGGTGACGCTGGACGACCGGACCACGTACAGCCTCTTCCCGGTGCGCGGCGGGCACTCCGCGCGGCCCCCGCGGGGCGGGCGGGACGCCCCCGGGGTCCAGGACGGCCCGGACGGCCGGGGGACGGTGCTGTCGGACTGGCTGCTGGCGGTCGAGGCGGACGCCGGGGACTGGGCCGGGGAACGGCTGGACCTGCTGTACGGCGTCACCCAGCTGATCGCGGTCGAACGGGACCGCCGGGACGCGGCGCGCACGGTGCGCCGCCGACTCGCGCACGAGGTGCTGGAGCTGGTGCAGGCGGGAGCCGCGCCGGCCGAGGTCGCGGCCCGGCTGCGGGTGGCGGCGCCGGTACTGCTGCCCGGGTTCGGGGCCGCGCCGCACTGGCAGGTGGTCGTGGCCCGCGTCGACTGGGACGGCGGCGGGGTCGAGGGCGGTCCGGCGGCGCAGGCGCTGCTCGAGGAGATCCTGGTCGACCCGGCGTCGACGGGGCCCGAGCAGTCCGACCGGCTCGCGGTGACGCACACCGGGGAGGAGGCGATCGCGCTCGTCCCGCTGCCGGCGGTGGCGGGCGAGCACGAGGGCTCCGACGAGAGCGGGCTCCTCGCGGAGACCCTGTTGAGGTCCGTACGGGACCCGCTGACCGCCGGTCTGGACGGCGACGGGCGGCTCACGCTCGGGGTCAGCGCGGCCGTGCACTCGGCGGAGGGGCTGCGCGGGGCCCTGGAGGAGGCGCGGCACGCGCGGCGCGTGGCCGCGGCCCGTCCGGGCCGGGTCTGCGCGGCCGGCCACCACGAGCTGGCCTCGCACGTCCTGCTGCTCCCCTTCGTCCCCGACGACGTACGGCGGGCCTTCACCGCCCGTCTCCTGGACCCGCTGCGGGAGTACGACCGGCGCCACCGCGCCGAGTTGATCCCCACCCTGGAAGCCTTCCTGGACTGCGACGGCTCCTGGACCCGCTGCGCCTCCCGGCTGCATCTGCACGTCAACACCCTGCGGTACCGGGTGGGCCGCATCGAGCAGTTGACGGGCCGCGACCTGTCCCGCCTGGAGGACAAGCTGGACTTCTTCCTGGCGCTCCGCATGAGTTGAGGGCGGACCGCTGACGGGGGCCGGGGCCGTCCGGGGCGGGGGTGGCGTGCGGCGGAGTCGTGCGCCGGCGGGGACTCGCGGGCGCCGTCGGGGAGTTGGCCGTTCGTGCCCGTTGATCCATGACTTTGTGAAATCCTTCACCCACCCTCTTGGCCCGGCCCCGTTGTTCGTGCTGAGATGCGGCCACCACTCAACAGCTCGAAGGCGTGCTCGGGGAGGGCAACGTGGCGCATACCGCCATGTCTGGTAACGGAACGACCGCTGGTGACGATCCTCTCCAGACCGCGGTATGGCGGCTGCGCTCACGCGCCTGTTGGGTCGACGCCGCCGCCCTGCTCACGCCGGTGACCCCGGCCACCGCGCTGCAGCGGGCGTCGCTCCTGGTGGAGCGGTGCCTGTACACCGAGGCGGGGTGGGAGGAGGCCGAGGACGCGCTGCGTACGGCCGAGGCGCTGGCCGACAGCGACGACGAGCGGGGCGCCGCCGCTTGTGAACGCGGGTACTTGGCCTACGCCGCCACCCTGTTCGGCGTGCGGGACCGGGCCGACGAGGCACGGGCCGCGCTCGGACGCGCGGCGGCACTGATCCCTCCGGGGGCCGCGGCGCGGGCGCTGCTGGACTTCCGGCGCGGGTTGATCGCCGAGAACCTGACCCGGTCCCCGCAGTCGGCGCGCGCCGCGTACCACCGCGCCCACGCGGGCGCCACCGCGCACGCCGATCCGCTGCTGCTCTCCGGCACCTGGCGCCACCTCGCCGGACTCGCCCTGAGGGAGGGAGAGTTGGCGGAGGCACGGCACGGCTTCGCCGAATCACTGCGGATCCGCGAGGAGCTGGGCTACCTGGTCGGAACGGCACCGGCCCTGGTCTCCCTCGCCGACACGGAGACCGACCCGGAGGCGTCCCGCCTGCGGGAGGAGGCCCGCCGCCTGTTGCGCCTGCTCGGCGGTGTCCCCACCTGGCTGTCCCGCCAACTGGCCCCGCCGGCGCCGGGAGCGGCCTCGGCGTAGCGGCGCCCCGCCGTCCTCAGACCACCCCGGTGAAGTGGTCCTCCACCAGCGACCGCACCGCGTCCGGGTCACCCGCGATCAACGCGTCCAGCAGGGCGGTGTGTTCGTGGGCGTCGGTCACCAGTCGCGCCGCCCCGCCCCGGGCGCCGGGGGCGGAGCCGATCAGGGGCCACTGGGCGCGGCGGTGCAGGTCCTCGGCGATCCGGAGCAATTGTTCGTTGCCGGCCAGGGCGAGCACCGCGCGGTGGAAGGCGCGGTCGGACTCGGCGTACGTGGCACGGCAGCCGGAGGAGGCGGCACGGATGGTGGCCTCGGCGAGGGGGCGCAGTTCGGCCCAGCGTTCGGCGGGCACCGTACGGGACAGCCGCAGCACCACCGGGATCTCGATCAGCGCCCGGACCTCGGTCAGTTCGGCCAGTTCCCGGTCGCCCCGCTCCACGACCCGGAACCCCCGGTTCGGCACCACCTCGACCGCGCCCTCCAGGGTGAGTTGCTGCATGGCCTCGCGGACCGGTGTCGCGGAGACCCCGAACCGCTCGGCCAGCACCGGCGCGGAGTACACCGCGCCGGGCCGCAGATCACCCGTCACCAGGGCGGTGCGCAGCGCGGCGAGGATCTGCCCGCGCACGGAGGACCGCTGGACGGACCGTCGGGGCAGGGGCCGGGGAAGGGCCGGTTCGCTGTGCGTGTGCTCACCGCGCACGCCGTCGGTCCCGGTCCCGCCGGGTGCGGCGGCGCCGGTCCCCTCACCTCGCGGCCGGTTCCGTGGCCGGTCCACGTCCTCCGCGCCGGGCTGGGCGGGCACCCTGCCCCTGTCCGTGGCGCCCTGCCCGGTCCCCGTGTCGTCCACCCCGACAAAGCCCTTCGTGCCCTGCTTCACCGGGTCCTCCTCCGGATGTATCGGTACTTGGGGTCATTACGGTGGCTTGTCACTCGCTCGTCAAGCACCTTAAGGGCACCGGGCCCCCGGTTCACATCCCGACGATCTTGGGTAAGGTGAGGCTTACCTTAATTGGCCCGGTGTCGGCCGGCCTCGGTCCGGCTCGACGAGACGTGAAGGGGTGGTCCCATGGCAGTGCCCGGTTCGGCCGTCGCGGACGCGTACGCCCGTCTGGCAGAGGTCTTCCCGGCACTCGCCGTCACGGAACTCGCCGTCGGCGAGGAGGCTCCCCGGGGCGGCGCCTGGGTCGCCGCCGACGCCCTCGCCGAAGGGGACGGCGGGAGCGCGCTGGACACCTTCCTGGCCTGGGACGAGAGCCAGATACTGCGGGACTACGGGCAGCGGGCCCGCCCGGACGTGGTCGCCAGTTTCGGCCTGCACCGCTACGCCTGGCCCGCCTGCCTGCTGATCACCGTGCCGTGGTTCCTGCACCGCCGCGTGCCGCGTTACCCCGTGACGCACGTCTCCTTCGACCGCACCGCCGCCGGGCTCGCCGTGGGCCGCATGGCCGTACGGCCGGACACCTTCGCCTGCCTTCCCGGCGACCCGGCGGCCTCGCTGCCCGGCGCCCGCGTGGTTCCGCACGAGGAGGCGCTGCGGGCCGAGGTGCGGACCGCCGTCGCCGAGCACCTCGAACCCGTCCTGACGGGCTTCGGCCCGCGGATGCGGCGGCGCGGCCGCGCTCTGTGGGGCATGGCGACCGACGAGGTCGTGGAGGGCCTGCGGTACATCGGCCAGTTGCTCGGCGAGGAGGAGCGGGCCCTGCGGGAGCTGGAACTGCTGCTGCCCGGCGCGACCGAGCCGTACGTCGGCGCGGCGGGGTTCCGCCGGACGACCGGGCCGGAGGGCGAACCGACGCACACCCGGGACCGGATCAGCTGCTGCATGTTCTACACCCTGCGTCCCGAGGACATCTGCGCCACCTGCCCGCGCACCTGCGGGGGCGCGAAGGCCGTCACCAGACAGCTGGCGAGGGCGAGCTGACGCCGCGAAGGTCACAGGCGATTCACGATTCCCCCACTCGCTGCGGGAACTCTCCATCGAACCACTCGTACGGGTAGTCTCATTCGAACCCGACTCTCACGACCAAAGCGTCAGTTCGAGCAGAACGACGCCCTGGGTGTCCCCTCGCGCTTCGATGGCCGCCACTTGCCCCGAAATCCCCTGAGGGACGGTGGGATTGGGCCACTATGGCGGGCGTTACGCCCTATCCCAATGCAAGGGACCCCTAGATGAGACTGACCGATATATCGCTGAATTGGCTGCTTCCGGGCGCCGTGCTGCTCCTGGGCATGCTGGCGGCGGTGGCGGTGCTCGCGCGCGGCAAGCGCTCCTCGGTCAAGGACACGAGTGCGGACGACTCGTGGGAGCGCAGCGAGGAGCGCCGCAGGCGCAAGGAGGCCGTCTACGGCACCGTCTCCTACGTCCTGCTGTTCTGCTGTGCGGCGGTGGCGGCGGCGCTCTCCTTCCACGGTCTGGTCGGCTTCGGTGAGCAGAACCTCGGCCTGTCCGGCGGCTGGCAGTACCTCGTCCCCTTCGGTCTGGACGGCGCGGCGATGTTCTGCTCGGTGCTCGCCGTGCGCGAGGCGAGCCACGGTGACGCGGCGCTCGGCTCCCGCATACTCGTGTGGACGTTCGCGTTCGCCGCGGCCTGGTTCAACTGGGTGCACGCTCCCCGGGGCATCGGACACGCGGGCGCCCCGCACTTCTTCGCGGGTATGTCCCTGTCGGCGGCCGTGCTGTTCGACCGCGCGCTGAAGCAGACCCGCCGGGCCGCCCTGCGCGAACAGGGCCTGGTGCCGCGACCGTTGCCGCAGATCCGTATCGTCCGCTGGCTGCGGGCCCCCCGTGAGACGTACCGTGCCTGGTCGCTGATGCTCCTGGAGGGCGTGCGCAGCCTGGACGAGGCGGTCGAGGAGGTGCGCGAGGACCAGCGCCAGAAGGACGAGACGCGACGGCGCAGGCGCGAGCACGAGCGGGTGGAGCGGGCGCGGCTGAAGGCGATCAGCCGCGGCCACCGCGGTGTGCTGGGCCGGGGCGCCGGCCACCAGGCGGAGGCTCCGACGGTGGAGCGGGCCGACGACATGGTCCCCGCGGAGCCCGTCATACCGGCGCCGGAGGCCCTGCCGATGCGCGCGCGTCCCTCCCTCCAGCCGGTACGCCGCGGTTCCGACCCGGTGACCGTCGACCTCACCGCGGAGGACGACACCCAGGCACTGCCGCGCCTGGACTCCCTGGAGCGCAAGCTCAAGGACCTGGAGCAGCAGTTCGGCTGACGGGCGACGACGCGTCAGGCGGCGTCCGCGTCGAGTTCGAACCAGACCGCCTTGCCCACCGCGTGCGCCCTGATCCCCCACGCGTCGGCGAGGGACTCGACCAGCACCAGCCCCCGGCCGTGCGTACCGTCACCTGCGTCCGGTACCCGCGGCCGGGGCTCGTGGTCCACGAAGTCCCGCACCTCGACCCGTAGTCCACGGGGCCCGACGGTGGCGGTGAGGACCGCCGCCCGGTCGGTGTGGACCAGTGCGTTGGTGACGAGCTCGGTGGTGAGCAGCTCGGCCGTCTCCGACTGTCCGGGTCTGCCCCAGTGCCTGAGCAGTTCTCGCAGGTCGTGGCGGGACTCGGGCACCGCCCGCAGGTCCGCGCGTCCCAGCCGGCGTCTCAGCTGTGCCGCCGGGGCCCGCTCCCCGTCGCCGTCGGCCGTCTCCTCCACGGTCGTCACCCGGGTCGTCCCGGCCATGCCGGGGCCACCCCCTCGTGCCTGCCTTCTCATGGCCCCCGCCCGCGTTCCGGTGTCGATTCCCCCTGCGGCTCGAACATGTCCATGGGAATCCATGCCCCCTCACCCACGCGCCAAGTCATGTGGCATGGTCAAGGCCGGTTATTGGCCGAACTTCAACGGCCACACACGTGTGCGGGGTCGTCCTCCCGACCCCCGTGGCGAGAGGACGACCCCGGTCTTCACGGTGGTCGTGGGCGCCGTCAGTACAGCTTGTCGACGGCCGTGGTCGTCGTCTTCTTGAAGGCGGCCACCGGGGCGTCGTCGAAGTCGCCCATCTGCCCCCAGCCCACGACGGTCACCGTCCTGCCGTCCCGTCCCACGGACAGCAGGTGGATGTCGGTGGCCCCCCAGGAGGCGCTGGTGTGCAGACCGTGCACCTGCGCGCCCTCCTCGACCGGCAGCGAGCCGTAGTACCGGCCCTCGGCGTCGAGTTCCGGGTCGGTTCGCTCGATCCGGTCCGCGCAGGAACGGATCTTCTTGTTCAGCAGTGCGGCCAGTGCCTTGCCCTGGGCGGCCGAGCCGGTCACGACGGTGGCCTGCACGGCACCCGTGTCCAGTTCGGTGTGGAAGACCCGGTGCCGGTAGCCGTGGGCCGGCACGCCCTCGCCCAGGCAGCGGGCGAGCTCCATCGGGAAGCCGTCGGTGACCGGTCCCGCGGTCCACTCGGACCACGCGTGCGGAGGCAGCTCGGAAGCCGCGAGGAACCTGGGTGAGGCGGCCTTGTTCTCCAGGGCCCCGGCCGGCCCGGTGAGTGCCGTGACGGCGGCGAGGGCGGCGACGGTGAGTGCGGAGAGTGCGGCGGCGCGGGTGCGCTTGGGCATGGGTGTCCCCCGTGAGGAGTGCGTGGTGGGATGCGGTACGGCGTGTTGCGGCCGTCTCGGCCGGCCGTTGGTCCGGCCGTCGTGCACCGCGGCCACCGGCAGGGGCGCGGTGGTCCGTCCGGTGGTCGTCGGGACGACACCCAGAGCATCGGCCGTCCCGGGAGGCCGGCGCAAGCGTCGGCGCCCGATCCCTGGGGATGGAACCATCCCAGCCCGTCTGACGTGCAGGTACATGGGGTGCCTGGGATGCCGTTCCGTGCCCGG
Organism: Streptomyces sp. NPDC050388; assembly: GCF_040655635.1. Classification (NCBI taxonomy): domain Bacteria; kingdom Bacillati; phylum Actinomycetota; class Actinomycetes; order Kitasatosporales; family Streptomycetaceae; genus Streptomyces; species Streptomyces sp. NPDC050388. Next base: position 23,280 of record NZ_JBFAKH010000010.1, on the reverse strand, counting down.
TTCGGCCCAACGAGTACGAGGTGACGGTGTCGGCACAGGACGATGTGGCGCGGTTCGCGGCGCTGCTGAGGGAACTGAAGGAGCGTACGGACCGCAGCTACGGCTCGCTGGCCCGCCGTCTCGGCATGAACACCTCGACCCTGCACCGCTACTGCGCCGGAGAGGCGGTCCCCCTCGACTTCGCGCCCGTGGAGCGTTTCGCCGCCTTGTGCGGGGCGTCGGGCGGGGAACGCCTGGAACTCCACCGTCGCTGGCTCCTGGCGGTCGCGGCACGACAACGGCCTCGGGCGGCGGAGGCGGAGGCGGAGGCGGGTTCGGACGCTCCCGGCGGTGACGCTGCCGGTGCCGACACCGACACCGAGCGTCCCGCCCCGGACGCCGGCACCGTGAGCGGCCCTCGGCCCGCGCCCGCCCGCCCCCGGCCCTGGTACCGGCGCAAGCGCGTCACGGGCACACTTGCCGTCGCCTGTGCGTCACTCGCCACGGCGGGAACACTGGCCGCACTGCCGGACGGCCACCGCTCCTCCCCCGACGACGGCACCCGGGTCGCCACCGCACACCCGGCACCGACCGCATCCGCGGAACCCACGGCAGCGGACCGCCCCGCCCCGTCGCCGCCCGCGTCAGGTTCCTCTGGTTCCTCCGTCCCGGGGCGCACCCCCGACGCCCCCGGGGCACGGGGCGAGCCGTCCGGCCCGGCCACCCCCGGGGGCACCGGACGCACCCCCGAGAGGTCCGCCTCCCCCGCCGGGACGCCCCTCGCCTGGACCGTCGACTCGCATGCCTGGGCGTTCGGCTGCGGCCACGACTACGTCATCGCCAAGCCGCCCGCCCAGGTTCCGCCGCCCCCGGCGCCGCAGGACGCCGGTACCTGGGCGGCGACGCAGACGGCGGTGCACGGGGGCGAGACGATCGTGGAGCTGTCCGTGCAGGGGACGTCCGACACGGCCGTCGTCCTCACGGCGCTGCGGGTCCGGGTGACCGGCCGCAGCGACCCCGCCCCGGGGAACGCGTACGCCATGGACCAGGGCTGCGGCGGCGCCCTCACCCCGCGGTACTTCGACGTGGACCTGGACAAGGACCGGCCCGTCGCCCGCGCGGTCGCCGGGAACGACGCCGGCACGCCGATCCCGGCGGTCCGGATGCCCTACCGGGTCTCCGCGACGGACCCGGAGGTGCTGCAGGTCACCGCCCGGACCGTGACCTGCGACTGCCGCTGGTACCTGGAACTGGACTGGTCCTCCACCGGCCGTTCCGGCACCGTGCGGATCGACGACCGGGGCCGTCCGTTCCGCACCAGCGGCATCGAGGGCCTGCCTCACCACGAGTACGACACCAGCGTCCGCCGCTGGGCGCCCCGCACGGGCTGACCTCCCGTCACGGCCTGGGCACATTGCGCAGGTTGGAGCGCGCCATCTGGAGCATCCGGCCCACCCCGCCGTCCAGCACCATCTTCGACGCGGACAGCGCGAAGCCGGTCACCATCTCGGCGCTGATCTTCGGTGGGATGGACAGCGCGTTGGGATCGGTGACGACGTCGACGAGGGCCGGACCCTTGTGCTTGAACGCCGACTTGAGGGCTCCGGCGAGGTCCTTCGGCTTCTCCACCCGCACCCCGTGCGCGCCGCAGGCGCGGGCGACGGCGGCGAAGTCGGGGTTCTTCATGGCGGTTCCGTGCGAGGGCAGCCCGGCAACCAGCATCTCCAACTCGACCATGCTGAGCGAGGAGTTGTTGAAGAGGACGACCTTCACCGGCAGGTCGTACTGGACGAGGGTGAGGAAGTCACCCATGAGCATGGTGAATCCGCCGTCCCCGGACATCGACACGACCTGTCGGCCCCGGTCGACGAACTGCGCCCCGATCGCCATCGGCAGCGCGTTCGCCATCGAGCCGTGGGAGAAGGAACCGATGACCCGGCGGCGGCCGTTGGGCGAGACGTAGCGGGCCGCCCAGACGTTGCACATGCCGGTGTCCACGGTGAACACCGCGTCGTCCTCGGCGAGTTCGTCCAGCACGGAGGCCACGTACTCGGGGTGGATCGGCACGTGCTTCTCGACATTCTGCGTGTACGCCTTCACCACCCCCTCCAGCGCGTCCGCGTGCTTCTTCAGCATCCGGTCGAGGAACCTGCGGTCGTCCTTGGCCTTGACCCTCGGGGTCAGGCAGCGCAGCGTCTCCCGCACGTCGCCCCACACCGCGAGGTCCAGTTTCGAGCGGCGGCCGAGGTTCTCGGGCCGCACGTCGACCTGGACGATCCTCACGTCGTCGGGGAGGAAGGCGTTGTACGGGAAGTCGGTGCCGAGCAGGATCAGCAGGTCGCACTCGTGGGTGGCCTCGTAGGCGGCGCCGTATCCGAGCAGCCCGCTCATGCCGACGTCGTACGGGTTGTCGTACTGGATCCACTCCTTGCCGCGCAGGGCGTGCCCGACCGGGGACTTGATCTTCTGGGCGAACTCCATGACCTCGGCGTGCGCGCCCTGTGTGCCGGCGCCGCAGAAGAGGGTGACCTTCCCGGCCGCGTCGATCATGTCGACGAGCCGGTCGATCTCGGCGTCGCCGGGCCGGACCGTGGGCCGGGAGGTGACCAGGGCGGTCTCGGCGGCCTTCTCCGGGGCGGCGTGGTCGGCGATGTCACCGGGCAGGGTGACGACGCTGACCCCGGAGCGGCCCACCGCGTTCTGGATGGCGGTGTGCAGCAGCCGGGGCATCTGCTGGGGACTGGAGATCATCTCGCTGTAGTGGCTGCACTCGCGGAACAGCTGGTCGGGATGGGTCTCCTGGAAGTAGCCGAGGCCGATCTCGCTGGAGGGGATGTGCGAGGCGAGGGCGAGGACCGGGGCCATGGACCGGTGGGCGTCGTACAGCCCGTTGATGAGGTGGAGGTTGCCGGGCCCGCAGGAGCCGGCGCAGGCGGCGAGCCGGCCGGTGATCTGGGCCTCGGCACCGGCGGCGAAGGCGGCGGTCTCCTCGTGCCGGACGTGGACCCAGTCGATGGCGGAGTTGCGGCGCACGGCGTCGACCACGGGGTTGAGGCTGTCGCCGACGACGCCGTAGAGGCGCTTGACTCCCGCGCGGGTCAGGATGTCGACGAACTGTTCCGCGACGTTCTGTTTGGCCATGGCTCTCGGGTGCCCCTTCGGTGTCCGTGAATCCCTCGGGCTTGTGGGCCTCCGGTTCTCCCTCCGGGTTCCATGAATTCACACCCGTCGCGCTCACGCCTCCCAGACGGCGACGGCCGTACGGTCGTCCGCGTACCCCTTGACCCGTACCTGGGTGTCGGCGAGGAACGCGGCGAGGCCCGGCGGTTCGGTTCGGGACCACCGCTCGGCCAGGTGGGACCGGAGTTCTCGCTCGCCGCGCAGCGGATCGGCGAGGCCCGCACTGCACAGCAGGAGGGTGTCGCCCTCACGGGCTATGGAGGTGCGGAAGCGGAAGGGTTCGCGCGGGGGGCCGGGGGCGGGCTCGTACGGGCTCGGGGGCGTCGGGATGCCGAGGTCCATGGTGAGCCGGTCGCCCTCGGGGGTCTCGGAGGGCGGCGAGCCGAAGCCCATCACGGCCCCTCCCCTGGCCTCGGCGACTTCCGGTTCGATGTCCTGCCACGCGCCGTCCCGCAGCCGGAACAGACCGCCGGCGCCGACGCCGAAGAACACCCGGGTACGGCATTCGGGGTCGGCGGGCAGCAGGAGGCAGCGCAGGGTGGCCCCGTACGCCTCGGGTTCGAGGCCCTGCTCGGCGGCGCCCGCGCGGAGCCTGCCGAGGGTGCGGTCGGTGAGGCGGTGCAGTCCGGACTTGAGTTCGCCGCGCCGGGCGGCCCCGATGTCCTCGGCGAGGCGGGAATGGCTGAGGCCCACCGCCTTGCCCATCCACCGGCAGGCCTCGGCGGCCGCGCGGTGTGCGCCGGGGGTGGCCCGTACGCCGGTCGCGACCGCCACCAGCACCAGTGCCCGCTCCCCGCTGCCGAACCGGGCGGTCAGCAGGGCGTCCCGCCGCGGTTCGCCCCGATACCGCGCGGAGTCGCCCCGTACGGAGGCGGCCCGCAGGGTGCAGGCCCCGTACCGGGCGCCGTCCAGCACGGTGTCCGGGACCAGGTCGTCCAGTTCGTGGGGGTCGGCGGCGGGCAGCGCGGTGGGTTCGGCGTCGTAGGCGGGCGGCCGGGAGCCCACATGGCCGCGCGGCACCGGCGGCGCTCCGGCGGGGCGGACGGGACGCTGTGCACGGGGGGCGGCGGGGACATCGGCGAGGGTGGGCGTGGCCTCGGCGGCGGGCGCGGTCGACCGCTCGTTCACCGTGCCGGCCGCGGAGTCGAAGCGGTCGTCGAGGGAGTCGGCCGCGGGCGCGGAGCCCGTGTCATCACCGGCGTCGTCGTACAACTGCCCCCACCAGTCGTCCTCGTGACCGGCGGACCCGCCCCCCTGCTCGCTCATACCCTCAATTCTCCACCGCGGGGGCCCGATGGAAACGGGGCATCAGGAAATCCGTCCCCGGTGCCGGGCGGCGACGGCGCGCCACCCGCCACCCGGAACGTCCCTTCGGCAGCAGTGGTCGGTGCGGGTCCGGCGCACCTGGTCTGCGCCTCTCGCCGCCCTCCGGCACCCTGGGCGGATGGGAGCGTGGGACCTCCTGCTGACCGGGCTGGTGATCCTGTTCGGTCTGTGCGGAGTACTGCTGCCCGGGGTGCCGGGGTCGTGGCTGGTGTGGGCCGGGATCCTCTGGTGGGCCCTGAAGGACCCGCGGCCCGTGGCGTGGTGGGTGCTCGTCGGGGCGACCGGCGCCCTGCTCCTCTCCCAGGTGGTCCGCTGGACGCTGCCGCCCCGCCGGCTACGGGCCGACGGGATCGAGGGGCGGGTGCTCGCGTACGCCGGCGCGGGGTCGTTCCTCGGCTTCGTCCTGGTGCCCGTGCTGGGCGCCGTCCCGGGCTTCGTGGCCGGGATCCACGCCGGCGAGCGGATCCGTCTGGGCCGCCACGGCGAAGCGGTCGCGGCGACGCGTACGGCGATGCGCGCGGGCGGCTGGAGCCTGCTGACCGAACTGTTCACCTGCCAGCTGATCACGGCGGCCTGGCTCAGCGCGGTGTTCTGGAGCTGAGTGCCCCGGACGAAACGGGCCCCCGGCTACGGGCGAAGCACCCCTTCGTGGGTGAGCAGCCGCACCTTGCGGTCCAGGCCACCCGCGTATCCGGTCAGCGACCCGTCGGCGCCGATCACCCGATGGCAGGGGCGCACGATCAGCAACGGGTTGGCGCCGATCGCGCCGCCGACGGCCCGTACGGCGGCCCGGGAGGCACCGATCCGGGCGGCGATCTCGCCGTACGACACGGTCGCCCCGTAGGGGACGTCGTCGAGCGCGGCCCAGACCTTCTCCCGGAAGGGGGTGCCGGCGGTGTGCAGGGGCAGCCGGAAATCCCTCAGCTCACCGGCGAAGTAAGCGGCGAGCTGTTCCTCCGCCGCGCGGAACGGTCCCGGGTCCTGCCGCCCGCCCGCCGGCACACCGCGACCGCCCTTCTGACCGGGCACCGAGAGCGAGGTCAGCTCCCCGTCCGGCCCGGCGGTGAGGAGCAACGGCCCGAGCGGGCTCGGCACACTCGTCCAGTACGGGTGCGGGGTGCTCGGCGTCGCGTTCGTCGCGTTCGTCGCGTTCATCGTGGTCGTCGTGGTCATCGGTACTCCAACTCCCCTGCCGCGCGCAGGTGGTTCAGTGCGTATGAGCGCCAGGGGCGCCAGCTGTCGGGCAGTTCCGGACCGGGCGGGGCCACGTCCGGGTCGCCGAGGGCACGGGTGCGGATCTCGGCGATGGTACGGGCGTCCAGGCCGGGAACGGCACGCAGGGCGTCCGCTGCGTCGTCCCGGTCGACGCCGGGGTCGAGGCGTACGGTGCCGTCCGCGAGGGCGGCGGTGAGCGCGCCCAGGGTGCCACCGGGTTCGGCCTCGGCGAGGACGGCCGGTTCGGGGAAGAGGTGGGTGAGGCTCCTGTAGGGGGCGTCGAGCCTCTTGCCGTACCGCTGGACCAGCCGCGCGGCCTCCTCGCGGCCCACCAGGGCCCGTACCGCGGGTTCCTCCGGGTCGGCGGTGCCCGGCGAGCGCAGTCCGGGCCGGGCGGCGACCAGCGGGGCGAGCCGCGCGTCGGCGCCGAGCCGTTCGTCCACGGCGTACGGGTCCGCGTCCAGGTCGAAGAGGCGGCGCAGTCGCTGGACGGCGGTGGTCAGGTCCCGGAGGTCGGTCAGGTGGACACGGGCGTCGAGCCAGCCGCCGGGGCGGGCGGCGGAGCCGGTGCGCGCGGTCCCGGGACGTTCGTCGACGGCGGTGACGCCGATGCCGTACGGGAGCCGCAGGGTGCGCCGGTAGGTGCGGGCACCCGGGATTCCGGTGACCTCCTCGACGCCCGGGACCGCCTCGCGTTCCAGCAGGTCGAAGACGGGGCGGGGCTGGTACGGGCCGCGGTGGGCGAGCCGCACGGGGATGCCCGCCGTGGGGGCGGGCGTACGGCGGGCGGCGGCCCGGCCGCGGCCGGGTGCGGCGGCGCGCAGTGCGGTGGGGGTCGCGGCGTACACGGCCCGGACGGTGTCGTTGAACTGCCGCACGCTGGCGAACCCGGCGGCGAAGGCGATCTCGGTGATCGGGAGCCCGGTGGTCTGCAGCAGCACGCGCGCGGTGTGCGCGCGCTGCGCGCGGGCGAGGGCGACGGGCCCGGCGCCCAGTTCGCCGGTGAGCTGGCGCTGCACCTGGCGGGCACTGTAGCCGAGCCGGGCGGCCAGTCCGGCGACGCCCTCGCGGTCGACCACGCCGTCGGCGATCAGCCGCATGGCCCGGCCCACCACGTCGGCGCGCACGTTCCACTCGGCGGAGCCCGGGACGGCGTCCGGACGGCACCGCCGACAGGCCCGGAATCCGGCGCCCTGCGCGGCGGCGGCGGTCGCGAAGAACCGCACGTTGCGTCGTTTCGGTGCGACGGCGGGGCAGCTGGGACGGCAGTAGATCCCGGTCGTCCCGACGGCGAAGAAGAACGCGCCATCGAACCGTCCGTCCCGGCTGCGCACCGCCTCGTACCTGCTGTCCTCGTCCATCACACCGTCCAGTCTCCGCCGGCCGAGGGAGGTCGGCTGGCGGAAATCGGACAGGGAGGCGGGTGCGGCGAGGAGTACGCCGGCGGGTCAGCGCAGGCGGCCCCGCTTCGCCTCCATCGCCGCCTTGCCCACCGCCCCCCTCCGCTTCCACTCCTTGCGGATCTCCGCGCGCAGCCGCGCGTCGGTCTTGGCGACGATGCGCTGGTTCTCCCGCAGCAGCTTGCGGTAGCTCTCGAGGCGGCGTTCCTGGAGGGCACCCGTCTCGATGGCCTCGAGGACCGCGCACCCCGGTTCGCTCTCGTGCGCGCAGTCGTGGAAACGGCAGCCCCCGGCGAGCTCCTCGATCTCGGAGAACACCTGGCCGACGCCGCTGCCGGCGTCCCAGAGCCCGACGCCCCGCAGGCCCGGGGTGTCGATGAGGACTCCCCCGCCGGGCAGGGCGAGCAGATTGCGGGTGGTGGTGGTGTGGCGGCCCTTGCCGTCGACCTCTCGGGCCGCCTGGACGTCCATCACCTCCTCGCCGAGGAGCACGTTGGCGAGGGTGGACTTGCCCGCGCCCGACACGCCGATCAGTACCGACGTGCCGCCGGAGACGACCGCGGCCAGGACGTCCAGCCCCTCGCCCTCCTGCGCGCTGACGGCGAGCACCGGGACGCCGGGCGCGGTGGTCTCCACGTCCTGGACCAGATGGGCCCGGGTCACCGCGTCCGGCACCAGGTCGGCCTTGGTGAGCACGACCACCGGCTGCGCCCCGGACTCCCAGGCGAGGGCGAGGAACCGTTCGATCCGCGCCAGGTCCAGCTCACCGGCGAGCGAGACGGCGATGACGGCGTGGTCGACGTTGGCGGCGAGGATCTGTCCCTCGGACCGCTCGGAGGAGCTGGAGCGCACGAAGGCGGTGCGCCGCGGCAGGTACGCCCGTACGTAGCGCGGGGTGCCGCCCTCCGGTTCGACGGCGACCCAGTCCCCGGTGCACACGACCCGCAGGGGGTCGCGCGGGGTGACGAACGCGGTGTCGGCCCGTACGGTCCCGTCGGCGGTGACCACGTCGCACTGCCCGCGGTCGACTCGCACCACGCGCCCGGCCAGCAGCCCCTCGGCCTCGTACGGGGCGAACGCGTCGGCCCACGTCCTGTCCCAGCCGTAGGCGGCCAGCACGGAGGACTTCGACGCGGGGAGGGAGACGGAGGAGGTGGTGGCGGAGGTGGGGAAAGAAGAGGTGGAACTCAAGGGGTGACCCTTCGCGAGGGTGGCCCCGGCGGCCGCGCGAAGACGCGCGGAACGGAAAGGTGAGGTCAGCCGGTGGCCACGGAGATGAAACGGATGGATTCCTGGATGCGGGCAGCGCCCATCACGAAGACAGCCATCGGTCACACCTCCCGTCCCTCGCTCGATCCGGCGGCAGCGGACCACGGCGCATGCGCGCGCCGCTCGTGTGCTGCGGCCCTCACTGTAGGAGACCGCCGGCCCGGGGCGCCACCTGTTTGACGGGCGCCCCGATGCCCGGGGGCTTCGGGACGGGTCACGTCACACGGTCGCGCAGGAGTGGCCGTCGAGGGTGATGTCGGAGGGCGGGGGGTTCGTGCCGTTCCAGGAGGCGATGAAGCCGAAGGCGAGCTTCCCGCCGGCGGGGACGGTCTTGTTGTAGTCGGTGGCGGTGGCGGTGACGCGGGGCCCGTTCTGGCTGACGTCGGCGTCCCACATCTGGGTGACGCGCTGGCCGTCCTCGAAGGTGAAGGCCACGCGCCAGGAGTCGAGAGGCTCCGTCGTGGTGACGGTGACGGTGGCCTGGAAGCCGGCGGGCCACTGGTTGACCAGGTCGTACGCGGCGTGGCAGACGGCCGGCCTGCTGGGCGCGGTGGTCCGGGGCGCGGTGGTCCGGGGTTCGGCGGTGGCGGTGGTGCTGCCCTGGGGCTCGGGGTCGGGGTCGGGTTTCGCCGGGTCCGGGGCGCCTTCGGAGGGCGGTCGGGGAGCGCCGGAGGGGGCGGGGCCAGAGGCGGTGACGGAGGCGGTGGGGGCGGGCGCCGCGGGCGGGTACGGGCCCGGGTCGGCCACCGGTCCGGGGTCGGCGCCGGTGCGGATCGCGCTGTCGGCCTCCGTGCCGCCGAACGGCATCAGGGAGACGGCGAGGGCGAGGGCGGACACCAGGACGGCGGCGACCAGCAGCCCGTTGCGGGTGGCGCGTGCCCGGCCGGTTCCGTCGGCCGGGTCGCCGCCCGCGCCGGGGCCGTCGGGGCGGCCGGGGCCGAGCCGCGCCTCGGCCGCGCGGCGGCGGCGCTCCAGATAGGCCAGGCCGCCCCAGCCGACGACCCCGCCGGCGAGGGCGCCGGGCAGCCCGCCGTCGTGCAGCCGAAGACAGGCCGCGGCCTCGGCACACCGCACGCAGGTGGCGAGGTGTTGGGAGAGGTCTTCGGGGGTTTCGGCGGCGGGCGAACGGGTGACGGCGTCCAGCAGCCGGGCGTAGCTGCGGCACTCCGCGTCCATCGGGGAGTCGAGGTGGTTGCGGTGGCACCGGTCCCGGAAGAAGCCGCGTACCTGGGCGAGTTCGTCGGCGGCGGTGTCAGGGTCGAGGCCCAGCCGACGGGCCACCAGGGGCAGCGGGAGGGACTCTGCCTCGGCCAGCCACAGCAGTTCGGCGTCGGCCTGCTGCAGATCGCGCAGTCCGCGCAGGGCGACCGGGCGCGACAGCGGCGGGCCGGTGAAGCGGGCGGCGTTCTCGGAGTGGAGCCACAGCCGCAGGTCGGGATCGAGCCGGTGTCCCTGTCCGCTCTCCTCCCAGGCCGCTGCGGTGGTGCGGACGGCGGTCAGCAGCAGGGGTATTCGGGGCAGCCTGGACGAGCGGCGGCCGGCCGCGCGTACGGTGGCCGCCTCCGCTTCGCGCACCTCGCGTATGCCCTGGGCGAACGCCTCGCGCGCCAGTCGCGCGGCGGCGGTGGAGCCGGCCGTGCACAGGTCGGCGTAGGAGAGCACCGCGTCCCAGCACTCGGAGAACAGTGCCGCCTCGGTGGCGTCCTGGGGGGCCGGCAGGTCGGGCATGAGTCTCCTGCATCCACGAAAGAGGTCAACTCGTGACATCGGCAAAGCAGTTGGGGAAAACCGCGGGGGCGATGGACGAGCTTTTCACGCTGTCGACACAACTGACAAGCGCTGTCTCCACTTCGCGCACCACGGCGCCCGCGCACGCCCCCGGGCACGCCCCCGGGCACCCTACGCAAGAAGGGCCGGAACCGTCCCGGTTCCGGCCCTCTCGGCCTTGCTCAAGGGCCCTCGAGGGGCCCGGGGGTCCTCACGCCTCGACGGGCTCCTGCTCCGGGAGGCTGTCCATGAAGGAGCTCACGGAGAACACCGCACGGCCGGGTCCGGGCGGGCCGTAGCCGGGGGGCGAGGCCAGACCGAACTCGTCCATCGTGGCGCGGTACGCCTCGAGGAGCCGGATGTGGTACTCCAGCGGCGCTCCCTGCGGGTTGGCCTTGCCGAGCGGGGTCGTCGGCTCGGGGCACCAGGTGGTGAAGCGGGGCGTGATGCCGTGCGACATGAAGAAGCGCAGGCCCTCGGTGGTCGAGGCGATGGCCTCGTCGACGGTGGTGAAGCCGAACGGCTCGGACATCTCCACGCCCGCCACGAAGTTGGGGATGACGTTGCGCGCGCCGAAGACGTCCGCGGAGTCCAGGATGCGCCTGTGCCACTCGTCGCGGCCGACGTAGCGCTCCTTGCCCGGACAGTACAGCTCGAACAGACGGCGGTCCCACACCTCGTAGTTGGGGTGGTAGATCTGCACGCCGTAGTCCTTGAAGCGCTGCACGTCGTCCTTGGGCAGCGCCTGGGCGACGACCTTGCCGATCCAGCGGCCGGGGAAGCGCTCCTCGATGGCCTTGGCGTAGTGCCCGTAGAAGTCGGCCTCGTCACGGCCGGCGACCGTCTTGGTGATCGCGCCGCCGGTGAGGGTGTAGGCGGTGGACGCCTTCGCCGTGTCGTACCGGTCGATGATCTCCAGGGCCTCGAGGACCTCCTCGACGTCCTTGACCCCGGTGTAGGGGCGGCCGGCCGCCTTGTGCTGGCGCCAGTTGTGATTGATGTCGCAGTACTGGCACTCCTCCTTGGCACCGAAGTACTGGCAGACCCGGAAGACGGTCAGGTAGATCAGGTAGCCCCACTGGATGGTCGGGGCCACCTCCATGACGGACTTCCCGTTGGCGAGGGTGTGCCGGTAGTACTCGGGCATCGGCGGCACGCCGACGTCGGCGATGCGCTTCCCGTCGAGGTAGAGGCCGAGCACGCCGTCCTCGTTCGCGGCGACCCGGTACGGGGAGGCCGGGTTCACCCGGACGGAGACGACCGTCCGGCGCAGGTCGTAGGGGCCGCCGGTGAGGATGATCTCCTCGGGCGGGCGCCGCAGCGCGGCCTCGCCCAGCTCGGGCAGCGTGCCGTGGTCGAAGGAGAAGATGAAGTACGACTTCGGTTTGACCTCGCCGTTCTCGTTGTCGCTCAGCGCGGACGGGTCGAAGGCGACACCGCCCCGGAGCAGGTCCTCCTTGAAGACGGCCTCGCGCGGCACGTGCGGGAACCGCTCCATAAGATCCTCGACCAGCGCGGTCCGGCTGCCCATCCCGTGTCTCCTTCCGGCTCGGACGTACGACTCCCGGCTCGGACGTACGACTCCTCACGGTATGCCCCCGGCCCCCTCGGGTGTGCAACCGGGGCCGGTGAACGGACCGGCGGCCCCCGGCATCGGGGCCGGTCGGCACGGTGATGTGATGTCCCCGACACGCTCGACGACTCGGGGAGGGGCCGCCGCATGACCGGGACCGTGACCAACTGGGCCGGCAACATCACGTACGCCGCCGAGGAGCTGCACCGCCCGCACACCCTGGACGCGCTGCGCACGCGGGTCGCCGGGAGTTCCCGGGTGCGGGTCCTGGGCAGCGGGCACTCCTTCAACGAGATCGCCGAGGCCGGTGCGGACGGCGTCCTGCTCTCCCTCGACGCGCTGCCCCCGCAGATCGACGTGGACACGGCGGCCAAGACGGTCCGGGTCGGCGGCGGCGTGCGGTACGCCGAACTGGCCCGGCAGGTGCACCGGCACGGGCTGGCGCTGGCGAACATGGCGTCGCTCCCGCACATCTCGGTGGCCGGCTCGGTCGCCACCGGCACGCACGGCTCCGGGGTCGGCAACGGCCCGCTCGCCTCGTCCGTGCGCACGGTGGAACTGGTCACGGCGGACGGCTCGACGGTACGGATCGACCGCGGGGACGAAGCGCGGTTCGGCGGGGCGGTCACCTCGCTCGGCGCGCTCGGTGTGGTCACCGCACTCACCCTGGACCTGACGCCCGCCTACGACGTCGAACAGCATCTGTTCACCGAGCTCCCGCAGGCCGGGCTGGATGCCGCCACCTTCGAGAAGGTGATGTCGGCCGCGTACAGCGTGAGCCTGTTCACCGACTGGGGTGCGCCGGGCTTCCGGCAGGTGTGGGTGAAGCGGCGTACGGACCAGCCGCTGCCGGACTTCCCCTGGGCCGCGCCCGCGACCGAGAAACTGCACCCCGTGCCCGGCATGCCTGCGGCGAACTGCACGGAGCAGTTCGGGGTGCCGGGGCCCTGGCACGAGCGGCTGCCGCACTTCCGCGCGGAGTTCACCCCGAGCAGCGGGTCGGAGCTGCAGTCGGAGTATCTGCTGCCGCGCCGGTTCGCCCTCGACGTGCTGCACGCGATCGACGGGATCCGGGAGGCCGTCTCCCCCGTACTGCAGACCTGCGAGGTGCGGACGGTGGCCGCCGACAGCCAGTGGCTCAGCCCCTGCTACGGCCGGGACACCGTGGCCGCCCACTTCACCTGGGTGGAGGACACCTCGGCCGTGCTGCCCGTGGTGCGGCGGCTGGAGGAGGCGCTGGCGCCCTTCGAGGCACGACCGCACTGGGGGAAGGTGTTCACCACGCCGGCGGCCGACCTGCGCGCCCGCTACCCGCGCCTGGACGACTTCCGGACCCTGGCCCGGTCCCTGGATCCCGGGGGGAAGTTCACCAACACGTTCGTCCGGAGCGTCCTGGGCGGTTGACTGCTCCCCTTCCTGGTTCCTGGCGAACCGGCCCCGGAAGAGCCGGAGACGAGGCCCGAAGGGGGCGCATGTGCCACGGTCACGCATCGGACGGCGGTGCCGGGTGTGAGACGGCGAAAACAGCGGTACGGACGTTGAGTCGGAGCCTTTTTTCTAAGATGGCGTGATCGCGGACGTCATGTGCCGCCCAACGGGAGGGGATGAAGCGCGCCTTGTCCCCACAGCAGCTCGGCCGCGGCCCCTTGCACCCCACCCGTCCGGACGACCGCGCCCCCGCCGGAGGGGACGACGCGGCCTCCCGGCCGACCCGTTTCGTGGGCTGGCTGGGCGGGTTCGGCTGCGTGGCCGCCGGATACGCCGTGTTCCAGTTCCTCTTCGAGGTGCTGCCCGACTCCGTCGACGGGGAAGCCGCGAAGTACCTGGTCGCCTCGGTGAGCGGACTCGGCACCACGCTCGCCGCCTGGCTCGCCGCGGCCCTGGTACGGGCCCGCGCCACGGCTTCGGACCAGCGGCCCCTACCGCCTCCCGTGCCCACCGCCGGCCCGGTGCCCGGCCCGCTCCCGCGCCTGTTCGCGGCCACCCACGACACCCTCGTCGACGAGGTGTCCGTCGTCGACGATCCGGAGCGCGGGCGGCTCGTCGGCTGGTCGCACTCCCTGGGCGAGAGCACCCCGTCCCGCCCCACCTCGGTCGGTACGGCGTACGGGCTGCAGACCATGCTCGACCTGGGCATGCCCGACGGACGCCTCACGCCGGGCGAACTGGCCGACACGCTGTGGCGGTTGCGACTGCCCGACGGCGGCTGGTCGGCGCGGTCGCAGGGCGCGCGGGCCCGTCCCGAAGTGACCGCGCTGGTGTTGGGCGCCCTGGCCCGTGCGGGCTCGACCCGGGGCGGGCGGCTGGCGCGGGAGGTGGACCTCTGCACGGCGGCCTTCACCCGTGAGGCCGACCGGGCCGGCCGCGAGTCGACGCACGTGATGACGACGGTGCTGCGCGGGCTGCTGCGCGCCGCGCCCGACTGCGACGCCCTGCCGGTGCTGCGGGAGGCACTCGTCGACGGGTCGATCAGCGATCCGGGCCGGGACCACCTGCGCTGCTGGGGCTACCGACTCGACCCTCCGTACGGGCCGCCGTCCCCGGTGCACACCGCGCAGGCGGTGCTCGCCCTCGACCGCGCGGCCCGCGTCCTGGGCGAGAGCGCGGCGGTGCGGGCCGCCCGTGAGGACGGGGTGCGCTGGCTGCTGTCCTGCCCCGACGCGCCGCACCACGCCTGCCTGGACCTGGAGTACCGGCGCGAGGAGGTACGGCGCCCGCGCCCCGACGACCCCGCACACCACGAGGTCCTGAACGTACGGCACTTCACCGCGTCCTGGATCGTGCGCGCCCTGCTGTCCCCGGGCGCGCTGGAGGTGGCCCGGCAGGACGGCCTGGAGGACACCTGGCGGGAGCTGCTGGACGGCGCGGCGGCGTCGGTGCGGGCAGGGCAGCAGGACGGCATCTGGTCCTGGGAACGGGGCGACAGCACGGAACTGCGGCGCCCGATGTGGATGACGTACCAGGGTGTGACGGCGCTGCGCGCCCACGCGGTGTGGACCTATCGGCCCGACGAGACGGCACCCGCGCGGTGAGCGGGAGCCGGAGGACGGAGGACGGAGTGCATGGGCGGTCAGCGGGTTCCGGCGGCGCGGCGGCTGCTGGCGAGGACCCTGGACGGTACGTTGCCCGAACGGGACCGGGTGGCCGCGGCTCATGCGGTGGTCGCCGAACTCGGTTCACCGGAAGTCCTGTTGGAGCTGGTCACCGAACTCGCCTCCGGGGCGGGTGATCCGGAGGCCTGCGCCGGGCTGTCGTACCGGCACGTCCTCGGTTTCGACAAACTGCTGCTGGTCGACGCGGGCCCGCTGCACGTGCTGCGCGCACACGTGTGGCACGCGGGGGCGGACGGCACCGGCCGGGAGGACATCCACAACCACCGCTCGGCGCTGGCCTCCCATGTCGTACGAGGGCGCCTGTGCACGGAGCTGTACGAGGAGATGCCCGAGACGGGGCCCGGGGCGCGGGGCGGCGCCGGGATCAGGACGACCCGGTTCGAGGAGTCGCTGGCCGAGGGGTCGGCCGACTGGCTGCTGGCACCGGCGGGTCCGGCGCGGCTGCGCCTGACCCATCTGGGCCGGTACGCGGCGGGCAGCACCTACGCCCTGCCGGCGCACACCCTGCACCGCGCCTGGTGCGACACGGACGCGCCGACGGTGACGCTGTTCCTGGAGACGGGCGGGCGACGACGGCGGCACACCGACGTGTTCACGGCGGCGGGCCCACAGCCGGCGGCGATGCCGAAGGTACCGCTGAACGTGCCGGCCTACCTGGACGCGCTGGGCGCGCTGGCGGAGCTGCTCAGGAGTCCGTGAGCGCCTGCCGTACGACGTCCAGGTTGTAGGCGTCGATGTCGACACCGGTCAGCTCGGACGGGTGGAGCCAGGCGTGGTCCTGATCCGGACTGGGCAGCGTGACCTCCCGGGAGAGCGGACGGACCAGGAAGTTCTCCTGCCAGTTCTTGACCTCGTGCCCCGCGTACTCGCTGAGGAAGGACGACTCGCCGACCTTGCGCACGATCTCACCGAGCAGACCGGTCTCCTCCTTCAGCTCGCGCAGCGCGCCGTCCCGGGCGCTCTCACCGGGATCGAGCTTGCCGCACGGCACGCCCCACACCCGGGGAAGGAACCTCTCGGTCTCGCTGCGACGCACCAGGAGCACACGCCCCTCGTCGTCCCTCACGACCGCTGCCGCCAGCCGTTTGTCGCCGGGGATGTCCATGTCCATGGTTCCTCGGTCCTTCGCCGGAGATGGGTCCAAGGGTTCTGATACCCGCGAAAGCCGCCACCGTACCAGGGTCACCCGAAGGAAGCCGTGGCGTCGGCCGCACCGTCGGCCTCCCGGATCGGTGCCCGGATCTCCTCGTACGTGGGTGCCGGTCCCCCGGGTGCGCGGCCCGCCCGGATGCCGGTCGCCGCCTCCACCGCCGCGCCCAGCGCCCTCCGGTACAGCAGCGAGCCGAGGCTGATCCGGCGCACGCCGAGGTCGGCGAGGCGGGGGACGGAGGGACCGGCGGGCGAATAGAGGATGTTGAGGGGAACGTCTCCCAAGTGGCGTACCAGGGAGGCGATCTCCCGGGCGTCGGTGAGCCCGGGGACGAACACACCGTGTGCGCCGGCCTGTCGGTAGGCATCGAGGCGCCGGATCGTGTCGTCACCCTCGCCGTCACCGAGCCAGTGGGTGTCGGTGCGGGCGTTGACGAAGAGGCCGGGGGCCGCGGCCCGGACGGCGGCGACCTTCGCGGCGTGCCGGTCGACGGGCCCGAGCCCGTCCTCCAGGTTGATGCCGACCGCGCCCACGGCGTGCAGTTCACGGGCGAACCCGGCCACCTCGTCCGGGTCGTCGCTGAATCCGCCCTCCGCGTCCACGGACAGGTGGAACGGCTCGGAGCCGAGGGTGAGGGCGAGCAGCAGGGTCTGTTCCCGGGTCGCCGCCGCCCCGTCGGGCAGCCCGGCCGCCGCCGCGACGGCCAGGCTGGTGGTGCCGACCGCCGGGAACCCCCGGGCGGCGAGAGCCACCGCGGAAGCGTGGTCCCAGGCGTTGGGCAGCAGGAGGGGCTCGTCGGCGTGGTGGAGATCGGCGAAGGTCCTCTGGGTCATGGGGCAACGCTAGGGGCGGGACGCTTCGGTTCCGGCCGAAGCGTCCGCGCGCCCCGCTGCCCCGGCCCGGCGGGACGAAGCCACCCGCCCCCACCGGGGACCCACCCCTACACCGGCTGAGGGATGAAACGAACCATCTCGTCCCCTTCGGGCTGGACGACGCCGTACCTGCCCTCGGGGACCTCGTTCCACATGCCGGGCAGGTCCCCCAGGGGCTCCGACACGATGAGGCGGGTCTCGTCGGACGCCTCACGCAGGAACTCCACGTCCGGGTGGAGAGAGCGCAGCGTCTCCACGCGCGTGCTGTAGAAGAGCGAACGGGACGCCCGCTGCGTCGAGTAGCGGAATGCCCACAGCCGTCGCCCGTCGGTCACCGCCACCGTCATCTGCAGCGGGTACTCCACACCGTGCTCGCGCCCGACCCGCTCCACCAGGCCCACCATCCGCGCGACCGCGCCGGGCGGATCCTGCTCCAGGCCGAAGGTGAGCGCCAGGTAGAACATCAGCTCGGAATCCGTCGACCCCTCGACGGAGAGGAAGAGTTCCGGATCGACGGTCAGGGCGAGGTCGCGCCGCATGCGGTGGAAACCCGTGATCGCACCGTTGTGCATCCACATCCAGCGGCCGTGACGGAACGGGTGGCAGTTGGTCTCCTGCACCGCTGATCCGGTCGAGGCCCGGATGTGGGCGAAGAACAGGGACGAGCGGACGTGGCGGGCGATCTCCCGCAGATTGCGGCTGCTCCAGGCCGGGCCGATCTCCCGGACGACCGCCGGAGTGTCGGCGCGGGGCCCGTACCAGCCGACGCCGAACCCGTCACCGTTGGTCGTCTCGACGCCCAGCTTGGCGTGCAGGCTCTGATCGATCAGCGAGGGCTTCGGCTTGTAAAGGAGGCTGTCGAGCAGGATGGGGGTGCCTGAGTAGGCCAGCCAACGGCACATCGTCCACCGCCTTCCCGACCGCGGGGTCGTCTCCCCTCAGGATCCCAGCCCTGCCGCAGGGGCGCGCTGTGAGGCCGCGAGGCAGGCCGGGGACCGCCTCGACTACCGTCGGGGAAGTGAGCACCGCCCCCGTCCCCGCCCTCACCGACGCCCTCGCGGGCGGCACGGTCGTCCTCGACGGCGGCATGTCCAACCAGCTCGCGGCGGCCGGGCACGACCTGAGCGACGAACTGTGGTCGGCGCGCCTGCTCGCCGAGGACCCCGAGGCGGTCACCGAGGCGCACCTCGCCTACTTCGAGGCCGGCGCGGACGTGGCGATCACCGCCAGCTACCAGGCCACCTTCGAGGGCTTCGCCCGGCGCGGGATCGGACGGGAGGAGGCAGCCGGCCTGCTCGCTCTGAGCGTCGGGTGCGCCCGCGAGGCGGCCCGCAGGGCCCGGACGCCCCGCACCCTCCGGGTGGCGGCCTCCGTCGGCCCGTACGGCGCGATGCTCGCCGACGGGTCCGAGTACCGGGGCCGGTACGGGCTCACCGTGTCCGAGTTGGAACGCTTCCACCGGCCCCGCATGGAGGCCCTGGCCGCCGCCGGCCCCGACGTGCTCGCCCTGGAGACGATCCCCGACACCGACGAGGCGAAGGCCCTGCTCCGGGCAGTGCGGGGACTCGGCGTCCCGGCCTGGCTGTCGTACTCGGCGTCCGGTGACCGCACCCGCGCGGGTCAGCCCCTGTCGGACGCCTTCGCGCTCGCCGCGCGGGCGGACGAGGTGATCGCCGTCGGCGTCAACTGCTGCACCCCCGAGGACGCCGATCACGCCGTCGCCCTCGCCACCCGCGTCACCGGCAAACCCGTCGTCGTCTACCCCAACAGCGGCGAGACCTGGGACGCCGG
This sequence comes from Streptomyces sp. NPDC050388, assembly GCF_040655635.1. Lineage (NCBI taxonomy): Bacteria > Bacillati > Actinomycetota > Actinomycetes > Kitasatosporales > Streptomycetaceae > Streptomyces > Streptomyces sp. NPDC050388. Next base: position 4,645 of record NZ_JBFAKH010000010.1, on the reverse strand, counting down.
GGCGCGGGCATGGACCGGCCGGCCGACCTTCACGGCCGGCCGGGTCGCGGACTGGCGGGAGTCCGGGGCACGGCTGATCGGAGGGTGCTGCCGGGTGGGGCCGGAGACGATCGCGGCGATCGCCCGCGCGGTGCGGGAGCCGTAGCGAACTCGCACCACACGACCTTCCCCGGGCCCCGCTCCCCCACGCCCCACTTGTCCGCCAGCTCCCCCACCAGCAGCAGCCCGCGGCCGCCCTCCTGCGGCTCCCGTGCCTCCGCCTGCGGCACGGCCGGTACGCCGCCCCCGCTGTCGTGCACCTCGACCCGTACGCCACCGTCGCCGTACGGCAGCATCCGCAGCAGAAACCCACGGCCCGGCGGCACACCGTGCACCAGCGCGTTGGTGGCGAGTTCGCTGACGCACAGCAGCACATCGTCCTCACGCCCGCACGCACCCCACTCTGCGAGCACCCGCCGCGCGAACGCCCGCGCGTCGGGCACGGACCGGCGCTCACGCCGGAAGAACCGCTCACGTGGGGCTTGGGCTCGGGACAGGGGTGAAGTTTCCTGATTCACAGGACGAGAGTCACGCTCCGTACCCATCATGAAACAGTCCGCGCACCCGTACGTCCCGTATGTACGCATGCGCGACGGTGAACGTACACGCGCGGGTGGGGAGTTCGACCCTATGAGCACCACGGCAAGACCACGGTCCCGGTCACGCAGGAACGCGTCCGCGATGAAGATGGTGGGCGCCCTGCTCGCCACCTTCCGGGAGGCGGCGGGGCACACCCAACGCTCCCTGGGCGAACAGTTCGTCGTGAGCGAGCAGCAGATCGCCTCCATCGAACAGGGCAGACGTCCCCTGAACCATCCCTCCACTGCCCGGCGGAACCTGGGGCGATGGACACAGGAGACGGTCCGGGCGTTCATGTCTCACAGTGACCTGACGGACGTAGAGTGCCAGGGTTTCACCGCCCCGCCCTTCGGCGCCCCTTCCGCTGCTCAACACCGACCGCGGGGAGGATCTGTTCGAGGCGGGTACGGGGGAACGGCGGCTGTTCGCCTGCAACGGCGAGGAGGCGCTGTACTACGAGTACCGAATGCCGTTCGCCGAGTGGCTCCACCGGTATCTGGTCGGTGAGGACATGTTCGGTCCGGGCAGTGCCGTCTTCTGTCCCGGCCCGATTGTCTTCGAGAGCATGCCGATGAACGAAACGGACACCGTGGTCAGTTGGGAAGGCCCTGACCGCGGCATGTGAGGAGCCGGTGTTCGAGCAGAAGCTGACGGTCCGGGGCGGTCAGGGCGTCAGCGGACCGGCGAGAACCGCTGCGCCCACCGCGCGGTCCCCCGACCATGAGACCGACGCATCGGCAGCGGACACCCGACCCCAGAGCATGAGCAGCAGCCGCTCCGCCTTTCCGGAGATCTCGGCGACGGGCTCACCCGGACCGTGAGTCCAGGACCGGCCGGTGTCGGTGGCCCGCAGCCGCAGCGCATGGCGTGGCGGTTCGGCCCGTCCGCGAGCGAACTGACGCGGCGCCATCGTGTCGAAGACCTCCGCCACGCCGTCCGCCGCGAACTCCGGGTCGAAGGGGAGAGCACGCCCGAGCGCGTTCTGCAGGGCGTGTCGACGGGGTCGCCTCCGGGGCATTTCGCCGCGATCAGTGCGGCGGCAGCCACCGCTTCCTCCGCTTCCGCGAGGTGGCCCGTGGCGTCGATCGTCCGGATGAGGACACCTCGGATCAGGGCTTCGCGTGCCTCGGGTTCGGCGTCGTCGAGAACGTTGGCGAAGTCCGCCGCTGTGTCGTTGTCGAAGGGGCCGGTGTCCCAGGTGCCCATGCTGATCTCCTTGCGTTGCTCCGGCGGGATCCTCGCATCGGGCACCGACAACACGCCCCTGGGGCGAGCAGGACTCGTCTGCGCAGGCGTCGCCCTTCTGCGAAAGCGAGTTCTGCCGGCGTGATGTCGGGCTCGGTGGGGTCCACTCAGACCTCCGGTCGTGAGTCACGCATGCGGCTGCCGTCTGCACCGACTCTTGCTCCCCCTGGTTCGGCCCGCAGGCTTCGGGCGACCCGGCGACGGCGCTTCCGTCATCGATCCCCCAGGACTCGATCATGAGCACGACGATCTCATGGACGGATCCAGGAGACGGTGCCTAATCGTCGAAGCCGTCCCGGATGATCTTTCGTGCCACCGTGCTGCGTGCGTCGGCCAGTTCTGCGGCGATCCGGTGCTCCCGGTCGTCGTCCGCCACCACGGCCGCAGGTACGGGCACACCGGTGAGCAGGCACTCCCGGCGCAGATGGGTCGGCGGATGCGTCGAGTCGACGCTGTGCCCCCTCAAGACGCCTGCACGGCGCTGACGTTCGTACTCGTACTCCGGGATCGCGTCCATGTGCGCGGCGAGCTGCTCCCACAGCCCGTCCCCGCGCTCCTCGGCCCGCCTGGTGCCGCGCCGCACGGCTCGTCTCTTGTTGGCTGCGATCCGCAGGGTGGTGGCGGTCGACTCCGCGACCAGGAGCCGGTCCATGAGCCCCACGGCGGCCTCGGTGGAGCCGGCGCGGGCGGCCACGGAGTCGGCGAGGTACTCGGCACGCTGAGTGGCGCGCAGCGTCAGCTGGTCGAGCAGCATCAGCACGCCCTGGAGCAGCGAGTACGGCACGAGGTAGAGCAGGTTGACGACCATTTCGCCCGGAGACGGGTTCGCGATCGGGGTGAAGTAGTAGCGCCACGTGGTCAGCGAACGGTACGCGGTCGCGACGATCAGCCCGTGACGGGTGTCCCCGTTGCTGTAGTGGCCCAGCTCATGGCCCAGCAGCGCGATCCGCTCCTGCGGGGTGAGGACTTCCCACAGGGGCAGGCCCAGCACCAGCAGGCGACGACCGCGCACGCCGTAGGTCGTCACGGCGGCGTTGACCTCGGCGTCCACCGCGATCACGTCCACACCACGGGTGTCGGCCACGCGGGCGACCTCGTCGATCAGCGCGTACAGCTCGGGTGCCTCCGCGCGGTGCAGCAGCGGCGCGTCGTCGGGCAGCCCGGGCAGCCGCGGCCGGAGCGACCACGCGAGCGCCAGGAGGAACAGGCCCAGCACCACCCCGGCACCGCCCCACCCGCTCACGACACACCAGATCCCGCCTGCCAGCAGGGCGAAGGTCATGCCATGAACGCCGAGCGCGATCGCACAGGCGAGGAGCGCGGGGGCATCCCGCCTCGGACTCAACGTCCTGCCGGCGGTTACCTCGGCGAGCAGCCTCTCCCCGTGCCGACGGGCCAGGGTGCGCCGTGCCCTCTCCAGCCGTCCCTGCTTCTCCTCGGGCTTTGCCGGATCCACGTTCCAGTCACACGCGGCGCACCAAGTGATGAACCGGCTGTCCTCACGGATCTCGGCCCCGCACCGAGGGCACGGCCGAGTCACTTCTTCTGTGGTGCTGCGCATGAGAGCGCTGTTCCTTCCCCCCCCACAGCCTTCCGACTTCCCAAGGCTGCCTGTTCATGACATGCCAAAGCTGATCATGTAGGCGCGCCCGCGTAAAGCCTCGGGCCCCGGCCGGCATTCGACGTCGCCGGGGCCCGCCACGAACTCAACGAGGCCCCTTACGGGCGCGGTCCAGCCGCGGTCGGCTCTCCCCCGGACAGGAACGCGGCCCAGGTCTTCGGGGTGACGGTGAGATGGGAGGCGTCGGGGGTCTTGGAGTCGCGGATGTGGATGGCGGTGGGGTGGGCGGCCACTTCGAGGCACTGCCCGCCTTCACTGCCGCTGTGGCTCGACTTGTGCCAGGTGTAGGCGACTTCGATGCAGTTGCCGCCGTCGCTGCCGCTGTAGCTCGACTTGAACCACCGAAGTACGGTGCTGCTCATTGGTCTCCTAGCAGACGGTCCAGTAGATCCCTCGTATCTTCGGGGTTGAGGGCCTGAGACCGCAGCATGGCACACCTCTGGGTCAGAATCGCCACCTCGTAGGGATTGGCGATCAGTTGGCTACCGCGTTGGGTTTCCGTGTAGGCGAGCCGCTGATGTTCGGGTGTCTCCAAGAGGACGAAGGGGCCGTCGAGGGCCGCGTGACTGGTCCGGCCCAGTGGCTGTACCTACAAGGTGAGGCCTGGCAGTTCGGATAGGTGCCGCAGATGTCGCAACTGTTCGACGTACACCTTGCCGCCGCCCAGGTGGTCTCGAAGCACCGCCTCCCAGACGATGAAGCACGTGATCGGTGGCTCCTTGTGGTGGAAGATGGTTTGCCGCTCAGTGTGTGCCACCACGTGCTGTTCGATCTCTCCCTCGTCGATCACCGGGATACGGCTGCGGAAGACCGCCCTTGCGTACGCCTCCGTCTGGAGCAGACCCGGCACCACCTGGTTCTCGTAAGAGGAGATCGCAATGGCCTCCCGCTCCCGGTCCAGATACTCCTCCGCCCACAGCGGCACCAGATCCACCTCCGGCATATGAGCCAGCGCAGCCGTCAACGCGCCCTTGGTGTCCAGGAGGTCGTCCAGTTGGTCGGCGAGGTCCGGTTTCAGCATGATCTAGCGCGGAACCCCGGGCGTTCACGCCCGGGAGGAAGCACTTCTCAAGACAGGGGTGACCCGCACGGGTGCACGGGTCCGCACTGTCGGCCTCAGCCGGGACGCTTCTGGTTCTCGATGTACTCCTTGATGATCGT